>JALWTZ010000254.1 GCA_026993285.1 Lysobacterales bacterium
GCATTGAGTTTTCTCCCCGATGCCCGTGGCATTCCCGTCGATGTGCTGGTACAGCGTTTCGGTCAGCAGCCGGAGATCCATGACGGCATGGATGGCAGCCGTATTCTCTGGTTTCCAAGCCTTCATTTACGCATTCTGGTGACGGATCGGGGCAAGATGGTGCTGGAATACGGCGTGGCTCCGGAAAACGCTCTCCCACAAGAGCAGCTCGACAGGGCCGGGCAAACCGGCTAGATTCAGCCAATTTCCGTTTGACTGGCCCTGACATGCCTCAGAATATCCCCGTCAGCCGCGCCCTCAAGGGGGTGAAATACGAAATACGCGGTGAATTGTCCCGCATGGCCCAGCAGCTGGAGCGCCAGGGCTATGAAATCATCCGTCTGAACATCGGCAACCCGGGGCGTTTCGGCTTCCGCACACCGGAAACCATGCGCCTGGCCATGATCGAAAACCTGGGTTCGGCCGAGCCCTATGCCCATCAGAAAGGCATCTTTCCGGCGCGGGAAGCGGTGGTCATGCAACAGCAGAGCCGCGGGGTGATGGATGTCAACGCCGAGCAGGTCTTCATCGGCAATGGCGTCAGCGAACTCATCGACCTGACCCTGCGGGCCATGATCAACCCCGGGGATGAAGTACTGGTGCCCAGCCCGGACTACCCGCTGTGGACGGCGGCGGTGATTCTCAATGGCGGCAAGGCCGTGCATTATCCCTGCCCGGTGGAAAAGGGTTTCGAACCGGATCTGGCCGCCATCGAGGCGCGCATCAGCAAAAACACCCGCGCCATCGTGGTCATCAACCCCAACAACCCCACCGGCGCGGTCTACAGCCGCCAGACCCTCGAGGCACTGGCGGAGCTGGCCGAACGCCATGGCCTGGTGATGATGTCCGATGAAATCTACGACCAGGTGCTCTATGACGAGGCCGAATTCGTGCCCATGGCCACACTGGTGAAAGAGACCCTGTGCATCTCCTACAGCGGCCTGTCCAAGGCCTATCGGGCCTGTGGTTATCGCGTGGGCTGGGCGGTGCTCAACGGAACGGTGGACCGGGCCGAACAGTATCTGCACAGCCTGGACCTGCTGGCTTCCCTGCGTTTGTGCAGCAATGTGCCGGGCCAGTGGGCGGTGCAGACGGCTCTGGGCGGCTACCAGAGCATCAAGGATCTGGTCAGTCCCGGCGGCCGGCTCCATGAAGCCCGCCAGGCGGCGGTGGAAGCGGTGGCCGAAAGCCGTTACCTGAACATGGTAACCCCCGGCGGTGCCATGTACGCCTTCCCGCAGGTGGATGCGGCCGAATTGCCGGATTTCGACGACCAGCAATTCGCCCTGGACCTGTTGCAGAAACAGCACATACTCATCGTGCCCGGCTCCAGTTTCAATTTCGATTCCAATCGCTTCTTCCGCACCACCCTGTTGCCGGAACCGCCCCTGCTCAAGCAGGTCTTCCAGCGCATGGAAGAGGTGCTGGATGATTACCGCTGAACCCGCCGCCCTCTGGCGCGGTTTTGCCGAGCTGGATGTCGACCAGCTCTACGACCTGCTGCAACTGCGGGTGGATGTATTCGTGGTGGAACAGCACTGCCCCTACCCGGAACTGGACGGGCAGGATCGCCAGGCCGTTCACGGTCTGTGGTACCACGGTAATACCCTGGCCGGTTGCGTGCGCCTGCTCCCGGCCGGTGAACGCTTTTCCGGCCCCTCCATTGGCCGGGTGGCCACCGCCCGGGCCTTTCGTGGCCAGGGCCTGGGCCATGCCATGATGCGTGAAGCACTGGCGGAATGTGCCCGCCGCTGGCCGGGGCAGCCCCTGTGGCTGGCGGCCCAGGCCCATTTGCAGGCTTACTACGGCGCGCATGGCTTTCAGCCCCGGGGTGCGGTCTATGACGAGGATGGCATTCCCCATATCGACATGTACCGGCCGGCCTGAGCAGAAAAACGGCTGGGAAAAACGGGCGGCTTTCCGGTAGACTGGCGCGCCCCGATTTGTACGAGGCAATGCGCATGTGGTTCAAGAACCTGACCCTGTTTGAAATCGAACCGGACGGCCTGCCGGATGAGGAAACCCTGACCGAAGCCCTGGCCGAATACCCCCTGCAGGACTGCGGCGCGCTGGAACTGAGCCGCACCGGCTGGGTTTCGCCCTTCGGCCCGGACGAGGACATGCTGCTGCATGTGCTGGAAGACGCCGCCTACATCACCCTGGGGGTGAGCGAAAAGCTGCTGCCGGCCGGTGTGGTGCATCAGGCTGTGGGCGAACGGGTACAGCAGATTGAACAGCGGGAAGGCCGCCCGGTACAGCGCAAGGAACGGCTGGCACTGAAGGATGCCGTGCTGCAGGAGCTGTTGCCGCGGGCTTTCGTGCAAACCCGGCAGGTACAGGCCATCGTGGATTTCCGCAATCACCGCCTGCTGGTGGACAGTGCCAGCAGCAAGCAGGCCGAACGGGTCTGTGATGCCCTGCGCCATGTGCTGGGCAGTTTTCCGGTACAGCCGGTGGCTGACCAGGCCAGCCATCTGGAAACCCTGAGCCAGTGGCTGCGTCACGGGGAATGTGAACCGGGCTTTCAGCTGGGCGAGGAATGCGACCTGCGGGAAAGCGAGCAGGGCGCGGTGGTGCGTTGCCGCAAGATGGAGCTGCCCTCCGAGGAAGTCAACCGCCTGCTGGATCAGGGCATGGTGGCCGAAAGGCTGGCCCTGCAATGGGACGAACGGCTGGAGTTCGTGTTGCAAAACGGCCTGGTGATTCGCCGCCTACGCTTTACCGATCAGGTTACCGACCAGCTGGACGACTTCGAAGGTGCCGATCTCAAGGCCGAACTGGACGGCCTGCGTGCCTTGCAACTGGGTGAGCTGCGTGCACTGCTGGCCGCGCTGGAACCACATTTCTCCTTTGGTTGAAAGCTGGCCGGAAACCGGTTGATCAGAATGCGTTACCCATGCCCAGCAGCCAGATACCAACGGCTATCATCAGCAGGGGCGTAATCAACGGGGTGAAGTGATACAGGCTGGCACCGGGGATGAGCACGCTTTCGGCAGGGTTTTCCGGGTTGTAGTAGACATCCACGGTCTTGCCCGGTGGAAATTGCTCCACGCGCCGTTGCAACTGGCGGCCCGTCTTGATGACAGAATCGGACAGGGTAACCCGGGTTCCAGTGTAGGCTTGACGGTGAACCGTGTAGTCATAGCGAAAATCCAGAGTTGTGGATTCCACGCGGTCAGCGGGGTGACTGGGGCTTTGATAAAACACCTTGCGTTGGGTACCGCTGTGCTGAATAGTGCCACGGACCCTTGGCCATTGCCGGCTCTGCCAGGCCCGGCGCAACTGGCGCAAGAGAAAAAACAGAATGACCAATCCCACAGCCAGAAAAACCAGGCCGATAGCGGTGAAGGCCGATTGCGCGCTCATGGCTCTTCTTCCGCGGCACAGGGCTGGTTGACCGGCAGCCAGATACGGAAGGTGGTGCCCTTGCCTTCCTCGCTTTCCAGCTCGATGCGCCCGTGGTGGTCGCGGATGATGCCGTAACTGAGGGAAAGCCCCAGCCCGGTGCCGGTGCCGATTTCCTTGGTGGTGAAAAAGGGCTCGAAGATGCGCTGCTGCACCTCCGGGCTCATGCCCTTGCCGTCGTCCTGAATCTCGATCCAGATTTCATCACCCTGCCGGCCGGTGCGCAGGGTGATGGTGCCTTTCTTTTCGATGGCGTGGCCGGCATTGACCAGCAGGTTCATGAACACCTGGTTGAGCTTGCCCGGCATGCCCTGAATCAGCGGTAGCTCACCATATTCCCGGCGGATGGCCGCCTTGTACTTCAACTCGTTGTAGATGATGTTCAGGGTGGAATCCAGCAACTTGTGCACATCCACCCGCTCACATTCGCTCTTGCCGCTGTGAGAGAAATCCTTGAGGTCCTGCACGATGCGGCGCACCCGCTCCAGTCCGTCGCGGGTTTCATTCAGCAGTTCCGGCAGGTCTTCCTGGATGTAGTGCAGGTCGATCTCATCCTTCAGCTGGCGGATTTCCTGCAACAGGGGGTCGTCTTCCGCAAGCCGTTTCTCCAGCCGTTCATAGCGCTTGATCAACTTGAGCAGGGCGCGGCTGTCCCGGCTCAGGTGGTCGAGATTGGCGCTGACAAAACCCACCGGGTTGTTGATCTCGTGCGCCACCCCGGCGGCCAGCTGGCCAATGGAGGCCATCTTGTCGGCTTGCAACAGTTTTTGCCGGGCCGCATCCAGCTCGCGAACCTTTTCCTCCACCCGCTCCTCCAGCGTGTGGTTGACGGCAGACAGCTCGCGCACTTTCTGTTCCAGTTCCGCCACCAGCTTGGCACTGAACTCACGCAGATAGTTTTCCTTCTGTGCCTCGTCGATCTGTTCCTTGCGGCCGTCCAGATAAGCCTGTAATTGTGATGGCAGTTCACGGATCTGTATGGGCTTGGCAATATAGCCGTCACAGCCGGCGGCCAGCGTGCGTTCCCGGTCCCCCTCCATGCTGTGCCCGGTCAGGGCCACCACCACCGTATCGGTCAGCTCGGGCATGGACTTGATGCGGGTGGTGGCGGCATAACCATCCAGGTCCGGCAGGTTCATGTCCATCAGAATGAGATCCGGTTGCAGTTGTCTGGCTTTCTCCAGCCCCTCCAGCCCGGTGGCCGCCTGATGGTAGTCAAAGCCGGCCTTCTGCAGAATCTTGCCCACCAGCATGCGGTTGCCGGCCTCATCGTCAATGTAGAGAATGCGCGCGCCCATGTTTCTTGTCTATTGTTCTCATTGCAGGCAACATTGCCACTTTTCACAGAGATTGAAAAGCACATGGCCGCATTGGTGGTGGTGGGATCCCTGAATCAGGATCTGATTTTCCGAACCGGCCAGTTTCCCGCGCCGGGAGAAACGCGCCTGGGCCAGTACAGCACCTGCCTGGGCGGCAAGGGGCTGAACCAGGCCGTGGCCGCGGCCCGCTTGGGCGTGGAAACCGCCATGATTGGCGCCCTGGGGCCGGACAGCCATGGCGAAATGGTACGCGATTTTCTGCAACAGGAAGGCATCTCCGCCCATCTGCAGCTGGTGGAACACTCCCATACCGGTGTGGCCAGCATCACCGTGGATGACGGCGGCGAAAACCTGATCGTGGTGGCCGCCGGTGCCAATGCCGAACTTTCCCCGGCGCATGTGCAATCGCTGGAAAGCATGATAGCGGAAGCCCAGGTGCTGCTGGTACAGCTGGAAATCAATCCGGTGGCGGTCATGGCCGCACTGCAACTGGCGCGCAAGCATGGGGTTTTTACCGTGCTCAATCCGGCTCCCCTGCGTGAGGATGTACCGGAAGACATCTGGCAATGGGCGGATCTCAT
>JALWTZ010000255.1 GCA_026993285.1 Lysobacterales bacterium
TGATGCGCGGAATCTTGTACTCACCGGTTTCCTCGTTCTTGTCGGTGAGCATCTCGATGACGCCCTTGGTGTTCATGGAAGAGTTCCAACTCATGTTGGCCATGAACATCATCAGGGTATCCACCGGGTAGGGGTCGCCCTTCCAGGCGTTGTGGATCACCATGTGCATCAGGCCGTGGGAAGCCATGGGATGTTCCCAGGAATAGGCCTTGTCGATGCGCTTGGGCGTGCCGTCCGCTTCCACCACCAGATCTTCCGGCCCGGTGGGGAAACCGATGGGTGGCCCACCCAGCGGCGTATTGGGCGCCACTTCCTTGGCCGGCTTGAGACCGGGTGGAATGGGCTTGGGGAACGGCGGCTTGAAGCGGAAACCGCCAGGGCATTCGATGCTGCCGAGAATCATCTGCAGCATGTGGATGGCCCGGCAGGTATGAAAGCCGTTGCTGTGCGCGGAAATGCCGCGCATGGCATGCATGGATACCGGGCGGCCAATGTACTTGTCGTGCTTGCGGCCGGCCCAGTCGGTCCACTCCGCTTCATAGACAATCTCTTCCTTGAAGGCCACGTGCGCCAGCTCGGCGGCAATGCGCTTGATGTCCTCGGCGGGCACGCCACAGGCATCGGCCACCTTTTCCGGCGCATATTGTTCGTCCAGATAACGCTGGGCGAAGAGCTGGAAGGCCGGCACGGCCTTGCGGCCATCGGCCAGGGTATATTCACCAGCAATGGCCGGCTTGGCGTCTGCGGCCAGGGCATTGTAGGGGGCTTTTTTCTCCTGGTCCCAGCACAGCGGGTTGCCGTCTTCGTCACGGGCAAACAGGCCATGGTCGGCCGCGCCCTCGTCCTGAATCACCAGCCAGATGGCATTGGTATAGCGGGCGAGGTAATCGAAATCCACCTGGTCGGCCTTGAGCAGTTCGTGGATCAGCGCCATGACGAACAGGCCGTCGGTGCCCGGACGAATACCCACCCATTCGTCAGCCACGGCGGTATAGCCGGTTTCAATGGGGTTGACCGAAACAAACTTGGCCCCGCGCCCCTTGAGCTTGCCGATACCGATCTTGATGGGGTTGGAGTCGTGATCCTCGGCCATGCCGAACATCATGAAATACTTGGTGCGATCCCAGTCCGGCTCGCCGAACTCCCAGAAAGCGCCACCGATGGTATAGAGACCGGCGGCAGCCATGTTCACCGAGCAGAAACCACCGTGCGCGGCATGGTTGAAGGTGCCAAACTGGCTGGCCCACCAGCCGGTCAGGGACTGGCTCTGGTCACGGCCAGTAAAAAAGGCCAGTTTTTTCGGGTCGGTCTTGCGGATGTTGCCCAGCCATTCGGTGGCAATTTCCAGCGCCTCGTCCCATTCGATTTCCACGAACTCATTGCTGCCACGCGGCCCCACACGCTTCAGTGGCTTGGACAGTCGCGCCGGCGAGTAGTGTTGCATGATCCCGGCGGAACCCTTGCCACAGAGCACACCCCGGTTGACCGGATGGTTGCGGTTACCCTGGATGTAACGCACCTTGCCATCCTGCAGGTATACCTTGATCCCGCAGCGACAGGCGCACATGTAGCAAGTGGTGTATTTGACCTCATCGGCGACCTTGGGCGAGGTCTCCACGGCGTCACTCATGTTTGCAGACATATTGAAATCCCGTATCGGCAAAGAAAAACAGAACCCGCCGGTTCTGCATGCATGGTTTTCTGGATGTGCCGGCCACGACCAGGGCGTGATTGGCTGAGCCATAGAACCCCCTTGGCAACCGGCACCCGCCCCCGAAGCGGGGGCAGGCAGGCATTCCCTCGATTACAGGAACATGGAAATGTCGGCTTCTGCGGCAAATTCCAGGAAGGTGGCTGCGCCACCATATTCGACCCCGTCAATGAATTCATCACGGGTGAAGCCGAATACATCCATGGTCATCTGGCAGGCCACAAATTTCACATCCAGTTCCTGACAGGCCTCGCGCAGTTCCTCGATGGTGGCCACACCATGCTTGGCGAAGGTTTTCTTCATCATGGAAGTGGCAAAGGCATCGAAGAAAGGCACATTACTGGAGACGATATTGGGGATCTTCCAGTTGATTTTCTGGAAGCCCTCCGGGCCGAAGGGCATCTTCATCGGCATGGCCGGATTGGTATGCGGTGAAATGCCGAGACCACTGAGATCCTTTTTCAGCAGTGGCAAGCCGTAGAAGGTGAAGAAAATCTGCACTTCCATGTCCATGGAAGCGGCGGCAGAACCCAGAATAAAGGGTGGGTAGGCCCAGTCCAGCGAGCCTTGCGAGGCAATCAGTGCAACCTTTTTGGGCTGATCATCACTCATGACAACCTCCCTCAGTTCTTCTTGAAGTAGAAGATGTATTCACCGTTGCTTTCCGTTTGCTCGATGATTTCATTGCCGGTACGACGCGCCAGAGCGGCCATGTCAGGCACGGAGCCCGGATCGGTGGAAATCACCTTCAGCACATCACCGGACTGCAGGGGTGCCAATGCCTTCTTGGTCTTGATCACAGGCATGGGGCAGTTCAGGCCGCGGGCATCGAGTTCATGGGTATGGTCAGTCATTTTCTTCCTCCACTCTGGCGGTTGGGTTTGGCGAGCCGGCACTTTCCCCCAGGGCATGCGGTACCGGTTCTGTTGTTTACCAGACAGCCTCAGGCCGCCCTGGCTTTCATCTTTTCTCTGCAACAGGCCTGCACCCAGAGGTGAGTCAACAGGTCTGTTTGGTGCTTGTGGACTATAACCACGGGGTAGGGAAAGCGTAATCACCCAAAAGGGGTAAAAAGAATTATCATTTAAATCAATGAGTTAAATGCCATTCCCTTCGCTTCTATTCCGGCTGAAAGGCGATTGCCCACCTTCCGGTTCCGAGGGGTGGAACCAATTCAGGCGATCACGCAAACGCACCACTTCACCAATCACAATCAGCGTGGGTGGCTTGGGCTGCTCAGTCTGTACCACTTCGGGCAGCGTTGCCAGCGTAGCACTATAGACTTTCTGGAAACGGGTGGTGCCCCGCTCCACCAGCGCTACCGGCGTTTCTCCCGGCAAACCGTGCGCCTGCATCTCCCGGCTCAGCACATCCACGCCCTGCAGCCCCATATAGATGACTACTGTCTGTCGCGGGCGAGCCAGCATGTCCCAGTCCAGATCAATGCTGCCATCCTTGAGATGGCCGGTTACGAACACGCAGGCCTGGGCGTAATCCCGGTGCGTCAGCGGAATGCCGGCATAACTGGAGCAACCCGAGGCAGCGGTGATGCCCGGCACCACCTGAAAACGCACACCCTCGGCCATCAGGGTTTCGATCTCCTCGCCACCCCGGCCAAAGATAAACGGGTCACCGCCTTTCAGGCGCAGTACCCGGCGCCCTTCCTTTGCCAGCCGCACCAACAGCTGGTTGATGGATTCCTGCGCCAGGGTGTGGTCACCGCGGGATTTGCCGGCATAGATGCGTTCGGCATCCCGCCGCACCATATCCAGCACTTCCAGGGACACCAGCCGGTCATAGACCACTACATCCGCCTGTTGCATCAGGCGCAGCGCGCGGAAGGTGAGCAGGTCCGGATCCCCCGGCCCGGCACCGACCAGATAGACCTCGCCCACATGCGGCTGCCCCTCGCAGGCCTGTTCGATCAATGCCCGCAGCTCCCGCCGTGCCTCCTGTTCGCGGCCAGCAAAGACCAGCTCGGCCACATTGCCCTGCAGTGCGTACTCCCAGATCTGCCGGCGGCAATTGATGTCCCGCACCTGTTCCTGCACCTGCTGGCGAAACTCATCCGCCAACCGGGCCAGCTGTCCGTAGGCGGCGGGGATGGTACTTTCCAGCCGGCCACGCAACAGCCGGGCCAGGACCGGCGAGGCACCACCGGTGGAAACGGCAATCTGCACCGGGTCACGATTGATGATGGAAGGCATGATGAAACTGCAGCGATCCGGCTGGTCCACCACATTCACCAGGATGCCGGCAGCCTCCGCCTCATCGGCCACCTGCTCATTCAGCCGCGCCTCATCGGTGGCGGCGATCACCAGGCGAAAACCGGCGGTATCACCGGCCTGAAACGCCCGCGCCTGCCATTGCAGCTCGCCACGCTCCGCCCACTGGCCAATTTCGTCATGTACTTCGGGGCTGATCACCGTCACTTGTGCACCGGCACGCAGCAGCAAAGCCACCTTGCGGGCCGCCACACCACCACCGCCCACCACCAGGCAGGGGCGCTGGCGCAAGTTCATGAACAGAGGAAAATATTTCATCGATGTGCTCCCGACCACAGGCAAAAACAATCAGGCAAAACCGGCTTTTTTCAGCCAGTACTGTGCCTTTTCCGCATCCGGCTCCACACCGTTGCCTTCGCTGTACATCATGCCCAAAGTGGTCTGCGATCCCACCAGGCCCTGTTCGGCGGCCATTTCAAACCACTTCACTGCCTCGGCGCCATCCTTTTCCACACCCTCGCCTTCCAGGTACATGAAACCCAGACCATGCTGGGCCACGGCGTGGCCCTGCTCGGCCGCCTGGCGCATCCAGTACAGTGCCTGTTCCATGTCCTGACCCACACCCAGGCCGTTCTGATACATAATGGCCACCCGGTGCTGCGCTTCCGCATCGCCCTCTTCGGCCAGGGGTGAAAACAGGCGCATGGCCTGAGAGAAATGCTTGGCTTCAAAAGCCGCCATGGCACTTTGAAACTGCATGGCACGCTCCTCTTCCTGACGCTGTGCTTCTTGCTTGCCCATCTCTTCGCTCATGGAACGCTCCCGTTATTCAGTGATTGCTGAAGTCTACTGCAAATCAAGGGCTTCAGGCGATCCCCACAGCAGGAAAGCCACACCCCCAAGGGTATATTGGGGGCCCAGAAAACGCTGGGCTATACTCGCCGCCACCATTGGATTTTCAGCCAACTATTGCACATGAACGGTGAGAAAAACAGCGCACAGTGGATGCGGCAGGCCATACAAAAAGTGGCCACCGGTCCCGAATACAGCAAGGACCTGGCCTATGACGAGGCCTATCCCGCGCTGCGTGCTGTTTTTTCCGGCGAAGCGGATGATGTGCAGGCGGCCGTACTGCTGATTGCCTTGCGCATGAAGCGGGAAACCGCCGATGAAAATGCCGCCGGCATGCAGGCCCTGTATGATCTCACGGCCCATCAGATGGTCCATGTTCCCCGCCTGGTGGACGTGGCCGAACCTTACGGCGGGCAAATCAAGAACCTGCCCACCGGCCCGTTCCTCCCGGCTGTTCTGGCCGCCTGTGGTGTGCCGGCCTATACCCACGGCATGGATACGGTCAGCCCGAAATTCGGCTGCACACCGCGCTACATTCTGGAAGCTG
>JALWTZ010000256.1 GCA_026993285.1 Lysobacterales bacterium
CTCCACTCAGTTCCTTCGTGGGCGGGGGTTTCGTTCTGGCGGCGTCAAAACCGTGCTCGCTCCGGGGGTGAAAGCCGGTGTGGCCATTCAGCCGTTGTAAAATCGAGATGAACGGAAAGGCCGGCCAAGGGTTCACGCTGCTGGAGTTGCTGGTGGTGCTGGCCATTTTGTCTGTGGCGGTCACGCTGGTGGTCTTGCAGCCGGGGCTGGCCGGGGGGCAGCGGGCCTTGCGCATGCAGGCGGATGCCGTGCTGGAGCCTTTGCTGCGCATCTGTGATGAAGCGGTGTTGACGGCTCGGCCCTGGGGGGTGTGGCTGGGTGCGGGGCAGTGGCGGGTGCTGACCCGTCTCCAGGGGCGTTGGCAGTGGCCAGGCGGTGAACAGGACCGGGGCGCACTGCCCCGGCAGCCCGAGCCGGTGTTTACCGTCGGCGGTCGGGTGGTGGACCCGGAGCCCTGGCCACAGGCGGACGAAGCTGTGGCCCCGCAGGTGATCTGCCTGCCCCAGGGCTTGCGTACCCCGGTGGAAATCCACTGGCGTGATGCCTCGGGGCAGACCCGCTTGCGCATCGAATTGCAGGCGGATGGGCAGCAGCAATGGTATTGGCCGGAATGAGAACCTCCCGTGGATTCACCCTGCTGGAGGTGCTGGTGGCACTGGCCATCGTGGCGCTGGTGCTGGGTTCTGCCCTGTTCGTGCTGGGCAACCGGCTGGAGCAGCAATATCGTTTGGAGCAGCAGGATCGTGCCCGCTGGGTGGCCATCAATGTGCTGGAACGCCTGCGCCTGGAGCAACCCTGGCCGGCGGCCGGGCAGCAATCCGGTGAAGCCGACATGGGCGAGCAGCATTTCTACTGGTTGCTGGATGCGGTGGATACCGAGCAGGCGGGCGTCCGGCGGGTGGATGTGCGCGTCTATGCCGACCGGGAACGGCAATGGGCGCTGGCACGGCTGACCACACTGGCCACCCGCCCATGAACAGCCGTGGCTTTACCCTGCTGGAAATGCTGGTGGCGCTGGCCGTCATGGCGGTGCTGGGCGCGCTGGCCTGGGGCTCGCTGGATGTGCTGGCGGAAAAGCAGCAAGCACTGGAAGCGCGGGCCGAACAGTGGCAGCGGCTGACATTGGCCCAGGCCCTGCTGGAGCAGGACATCCGCCATGCCCGCATCCGCGGCGCGCGGGACGCGCAGGGCCGCCGCTTGCCGGTGCTGATGCTGCAGGGCCAGCAGTTGCAATGGACCCGTGGCGGGGTCTGGGATAGGCGCGGTGAGCCGGGGCATCTGCAACGGGTATTCTGGAATTTCCAGGGTGCGCACCCCATGCGTGCCGCCTGGCCCGTGGCCGATGCCGCCGCCGGTGTTGCCGCGCAAAAGACACTGGAAGTGGAGCCGGTGACGGCCATGCAGGTCTGGCTGCTGGATGAGCAGGGCCGCTGGCAGGATCGCTGGCCACTGCCGGGGCAGGCGGAAGATGCTTTCCCCCGCGCCATCCGGGTGCGCTGGCACAGCCCACGCTTCGGTGACATGCAGTGGCAGTGGCATTGGGGCCTGACCCGGCCGGACTGGCCCGTGCAAAATACGCCGCCAGGAGCGCCAGACCATGCATCGTGAACGCGGCGTCGCCCTGTTGCTGGCCATGCTGGTGCTGGCGCTTTCGGCCATGCTGGCCACCCGCCTGCTGGAGGACGGGCAGCGCCGCCATGAGCAACAGCGGGCAAGGGCACTGCAACAACAGGCCTGGCAACTGGCCCTGGGAGTGGAGCGCTGGGCCAGCCGCCTGCTGGTGGAAGACGCGCGCCGCAATCAGTACGACAGCCTGGCCGAGGACTGGGCAAGGCCGGTGGTCAACCTGCAGGTGGAAGGCGGCACCCTGTCGGGCCGCTTGCAGGATCTCAGTGGCCGTTTCAATCTCAACAACCTGCTGGGCCGCGATGGCCGCCCCGATCCGCTCTGGCTGGAACGCTACCGTCGCCTGCTTGCCCGCCTGGGCCTGTCGGCCGGCCTGGCCGACGCGCTGCTGGACTGGCTGGATGCCGACAGCCAGCCACGCCCCTCCGGTGCCGAGGATGGGGTCTATCTGGGCCGGGGCTACCGGGCACGCAATGGGCGCATCCAGGCCCTGGCCGAGTTGTCGCGGGTCGCCGGCTACACCCCGGATGTGCTGCGGCAGCTGCGCCCGCATGTGGCAGCCCTGCCACCGGGCAGGCCCCTGAATGTGAATACCGCATCGGCCCCGGTGCTGCAAGCGGTGATTCCAGAGCTGGGGGCGGATCTGGCCGCCAGCCTGCAACGGGAGGGCGAGCAGGGTTTCGACAGCCTGGAAGCCTTTGTCAGCCGCCTGCGCGCCCAGGGTATTGTTCTGCAACAGGCATCCGGCCTGGGTGTGCGCAGCCAGGATTTTCTTCTGCGGGTGCGTCTCAAGCAGGAAGAACGGCAACTGGCCCTGCGCATGCATTTGCATCGCGAGGGCCAGCGGATTCAGGTATTATCCCGCGAGACCGATGCGCTGGCCTACTGAAGGCCGGCACCGCAAACCCAGGGAACCCCATGGCACGACAATTGCTGCTCTACCCGCAAACCGGAGATACCCAGGCCCAGTGGTGGCGCCTGGACGGCGGGCAGGTGCTGGAACAGGGCCTGGCCCCCTTGCGGGAAGTGCTTTCCCGTCGGGGCAAGCGGGAACGGGTGCGCTTGTTGCTGCCCCCGCCCCAGGCCATGCTCTGCGCGGTAGAGGCGGTGGCCGGCCATTTTCGCCAGATGCAGAAAGCCGCCCCCTGGGCGCTGGAAGATCAACTGCTGACCCCGGTGGAGACGCTGGCCATTCAACCGGCCCACCAACCTTTGGCCGGCCGCTGGCCGCTGGCCGTGCTGGAGCAGCCGGTACTGGCCCATTATCAGTCACTGCTGGAGGCCCAGGGCGTGCGGCAAGCCGAACTGATGCCCGCGGTAGCCGCCCTGCCGGGCAGCCGGGAATACCCGGCCCTGTGGCTGACCCGCGGGCTGCTGGTTTGGCACAACGGGCAACAGGCCTTCGTGGTGCCGCAGGACCAGTGGCAGGCCCTGTTGCGCTGCGCGGATCTGGACCTGCCTGCCGCAAAGGCACTGCGCTTGTGGCAGGATGAAGACCAGACCCCGCCACCCGGCTGGGACACCGGCCACCCGGCCTGGCAGGGCAAGCCTGTGGAAGCACAGGCCGGCAGCCCGTTGGCGCGGGATGGGGTGCAACCCCACCAGCCGCTGTGGACCTGGCTGCACGCCGCCGCGCAAAAAGCCCCATCCTGGAAGTGGACCGCCCTGCTGGTGACCTTGCTGCTGGCCAGCTGGCTGGGGCGGGATTACTGGCTGATGCAGCGCTGGAATGACCAGGCGGATCAACTCAAGCAGCAGATGGAACAGATCTACCGGCGCAGCTTTCCCGATGCCCAACGCGTGGTGGATGCCCAGGCCCAGATGCGCCAGCGGCTGGATGCCCTGCGGCGGGCGGCGGGTGAACAGGTGGAAGGCAGCCTGCTAGCCCTGTTGCAGCAGGTGGGCCCGGCCCTGACGCAACCCGGCCTGAACCTGCAGAGCCTGCGTTATCGTCGTGGCGTGTTGGAGGTGGAAGTCAAGGCCGCTGACCTGGCGCGGCTGGATCAACTGCGCCAGGCCATGGAACAGGCCAGTGGCCAGCCGGTACGCATGACAGTCACCACCGAAGCGGGCGAAGGGGCTACCGCGCAGCTGCGCCTGGGTGAAGGAGTGCAACCATGAACTGGTGGCAACAGCGCCAGCCCCGTGAACAGCGTGCCCTGCTGCTGGCCGGAGCGGTGATTGTGGCCACCCTTTTCTGGTATGGCCTCTGGCAGCCCCTGCAACAGGGCAAGGCCCGCGCCAGCACCCGCCTGCACAACCTGCAACAGGCCGTGGCCTGGATGCAGCAGGCGGAACAACAGGTCGCCCAGTTGCAGAAAAAGCGTGGCAGCGGCTTCAAGGACCGTGGCCGGCAATCCCTGCTGACTTTGCTGGATCAAACCGCCCGCCTGCAGGGGCTGGGTGAAGGCATACGGCGGGGAGAGCGTGCCGGTGACCAGGGGGTACGCCTGTGGCTGGAAGGGGTGCAATTCGACCCGCTGATGCGCTGGCTGGAGCGGGTGGAACGGGACTACGGCATCGTGGTGGAAGAATTTTCGGCGGAAAGTACCGGCCTGCCGGGGCAGGTCAACGCGCGCCTGCGGTTTGTGGATACGCAGGCCACACAGTGACAGCCCGCGAAGCTGTCGGGAGAACAGACATGCAAGACATACTCAAGGTCGCCAAAGAAGCCGCGCAGGCCGCGGAAGAAATCATCCTGCATTACTACGACTGCGGGGTGAATGTGGAGCTGAAGGCCGACAATACGCCGGTAACCCAGGCGGATGTGGAATCCGAACAGGCCATCCGGGAAATGCTGACCATGGCCTTCCCGGACTTCGGCTTCTACGGCGAGGAAACCGGCCGCAGTGAAAGCGACAGTGAATACCTCTGGCTGGTGGACCCCATCGACGGCACCAAGTCCTTTGTGCGCCACTACCCCATGTTTTCCACCCAGATCGCCCTGATGCACCGGGGGGAATTGATCCTGGGGGTTTCCAACGCGCCGGCCTTCGAGGAAATGGCCTGGGCGGTGCGTGGCGAGGGCGCGTTTCTCAACGACCAGCCCATACAGGTCAGCGCCATCGACCACTATGACCAGGCCGCCCTGTCCACCGGCAACATCGGCACCCTGGCCCAGGACCCGAAGGGCTGGGCCCGCCTGGGCGAATTGGCGCGGCAGGTGCAGCGCACCCGTGGTTACGGGGATTTTCTCCACTACCATCTGCTGGCCCGTGGCGCCATCGACATCATCGTGGAGTCGGATCTGAACATTCTCGATATCGCCGCCCTCACCGTGATCGTGCGCGAGGCCGGCGGGGTGATGACGGCCCTGGATGGCCAGCCCATCGGTCTGGACACCCGCTCGGTACTGGCGGCACCGCCGGCCCTGCACAACCAGTTGCTGCGGCATTTCAATGCCTGAGCGCCCGCGCATCCTGCAGGAGCAGGAGCTGGCCCGCACCCGCCTGTTCCGCGTGCAGGGGGTGGAGCTGGCCTTTGCCAATGGCGAGGTGCGCCAGTATGAATACCTCAAGGGGGATCATTTCCGCGCCGTGGCGGTGGTGCCGCTGTTCGACAACGGCGATGTGATGCTGGTGCGTGAATACGCCGCCGGCCGCCACGACTACGAACTGGGCCTGCCCAAGGGGCGGGTGGAGGCCGGCGAAAGCTACGAGGCCGGCGCCAACCGGGAGCTGCAGGAGGAAATCGGTTACGCCGC
>JALWTZ010000257.1 GCA_026993285.1 Lysobacterales bacterium
GCGGCCGATGATGGTCATCGGCACCGAGGCCCAGCAGGCGGCCCTGCAGGCCTTTTATGACGACAACCAGCCCATGCTGGGTAATTTGCAGTGGCTGGATGCCGAGGCGCTGCATGAACGGGTGCCGTTGTTGAAGGAAACGGTCTGCCGGGCGGTGCTCAGCCCCGGTTGCATGGACATGGATGTGGCGGCCCAGCACCAGGGCTATCTGCAGGGCATGCGCCAGCGGGGCGGGCAGTTGCAGGTCAACGCCGCGCCACAACGGATACAGCGGAAGAACGGCTTGTGGCAGGTGGAAACCCCGCAGGGCCAGTGGGCCGCGCCCTGGCTGGTCAACGCCGCCGGCGCCTGGGTGGATGCGGTGGCCGAACAGGCCGGCGTGGCCCCACTGGGCTTCACCCCCATGCGCCGTACCGTGGTGGTGGTGGACGGCCCGGCGGATCAGGATTTCAGCCACTGGCCCATGGTGATGGATGCCGAGGAACAATTCTATTTCAAGCCGGAATCCGGCGGCATTCTGCTGACTCCGGCGGATGAAACCCCGGTCAAACCCCATGACGTGCAACCGGAAGAGCTGGACATGGCCATTGCCGTGGACCGCATGGAACAGGTGCTGGATCTGGAAGTGCGCCGCCTGCGGCACAGCTGGGCCGGCCTGCGTACCTTCGCCCCCAACCGGGTGCTGGTGATCGGCGAGGACCCGGACCATCCGGGCTTCTTCTGGCTGGGCGGGCAGGGCGGCTACGGCATCATGACCGCCCCGGCCGCCTCGCGACTGGCCGCCAGCCGGATCCAGGGCAGCGCCCTGCCGGAGACATTGCAGCAAGCCGGCGTGCGGGCGGAAGACTATGACCCGGCGCGATTGCGCTAGGTTTAGGTGGTTTTCAAGGGGAATCGCTGTTTATTCGAAATGATCCGGTACATCGGGCACTTCTTCCAGTGCGGCATCGAAAGCCGTTCGTGAAGCCCGGGAAGCACGTTCCTCCAGGTAGGCCTCGGTGGCCAGTGCCGACAGTTTTTCGGCTGCCGCGCTACTGATGAACTGGTTGATGGAGATACCTTCCTTCTCAGCCCAATGCTTGATGTTTTTATGAATGGAGTCGGGCAAACGAATGCTTAAAGTAGTCATACTTGTTTCTCCAGAATCCTTAAAAAACTAGCAGGTGTTATAGCTTTGACCCCCAAGCTCTGTGCTGGTTCGAAATCACGCAGATTATGTGTAACGATGTAACTGCATCTTGCGTGAACGGCCAATTCTAGAACCATGTCATCTTTTGGATCTTTCATCATGGGCCGCCATAGATAGAAAATTTTATGAAAATGCGCTTGTTGGCAGAGGTAGTCCAGAATACGGCTTACAGCTCTGGGAGAAACAGGCACCATATCCTGTCTATTGAGTACATCATCGTATTCAAGCAACAATGGCACAGATAGAGCAAGTTCAAACTTTCCTCGACCTATCTGCTGTAACAGCTTAAATGAACTGCCACGCCTGGACCGCAAGGCTGCTACTAAAACATTGGTATCCAGTACAATGATCGGCGGCTTCATTGATGGTATTATCCATGATACCGCGAGCAAGGCAAGTTACAGGAACTCCTGCGTGAGCTGGTTGTGGCTGGGAGGCGGTGAGACTGTAATCAGCTGTTCTTCTCGAAATTACCGTCAAACAGCTGGTCGTTGCGGGCCGGGTGCCGGGGGGAGGCCGGCGCGGGGCGGTCGAAGTCGGAGACAAACAACGCGTCCCGCGCCGGTGCTGACAGGCCCTGGGGGATGCCTTCCTGGGATGTGGCCTGTTCGGTCATGGCCGGGCCTTCGGGCTGTACGCCCGGTGCCGGGGCATGGAAGTGGGTCAAGAGGAGCACGGCGGCCAGGCTGGTGGCCGGCACCAGCACCGCCGGGCGCAGCCAGCCTTGCAGGCTTTGCAGTGCCCGGGCCAGGGCGCTGGCCGCAGTGGAACGATGGCCACGGGCGTGAGCCAGGCTGGCGGCATCGGCGGCCACGGCTTGCACCCACGGCTGGGCGGCGCGCAGGGCCTGCAGCTCACGCACGGCCTGAGGATTTTGGCTGACGGCGGCCAGTGCCTGTTCATCGCCCCGCAGGGCGGCCTGTAGCAGTTGGGCGTTGTGTTCAGTCATCTTCCAGTTCCACACCTTGTTCTTTCAGTTTGGCCTTGAGCGCCTGCATGCCGCGCGAGGCCAGGTTGCGTATCTTGCCGGTGGTCCAGCCGGTGATTTCCGCCATTTCCTGATGGCTGTAGCCCTGCAGTTGCAAGCGCACCACGATGGCGCGGTTGTCGGGCAGCTCGGCCAGGCAGGCTTCCACCTGTTGCAGCCGTTCGTGATTCAGCCAGGTTTGTTGCGGTTGCGGCCCGCCGGCCACTTCCTGGTGATCGCCATCGGCCCCTTCGGGCAGGCGGCGGCTGGCCTTGCGAATCACATCCAGCAGGGTGGTGTTGACCACCGTTGCGATATAAGACGCCGGGTTGTCGATTTTGATCTCACGCTTCAGCGCCTGAAACAGGCGGATGGCCACTTCCTGTTCCACATCCTCCACATCCACATGGCCGAAGCGGTGGCTGTTCTGGGTGAGGATGCTGCGAATCAGGCCACGGTGGCGGGCCAGCAGCCGGGTGATTTCCTGTTCCAGGTCATCCATGCCGCCGGCCCGTGCGTCTTATTGTTGCGCCATCCAGTCGAGGAAGCGTTCCACCGCCTCGTTCAGCGGCCATTTTTCGGTCTCGCCGCTGGCCCGTGGGGTGAATTCGATCAGGCCTTCGTCCAGGCCACGCTCGCCCAGGGTGAAGCGGGCGGGAATGCCGATGAGTTCCGCGTCGGCGAACATGAAGCCGGGGCGTACCTTGCGGTCGTCGTAGAACACTTCGATGCCGGCGGCCTCTAGTTCGGCGTAGAGGGCCTCGGCCGCTTCGCGCAGGCGCTGGGACTTGTGCATGTTCATCGGCAGCAGCGCCAGCTGGAAGGGCGCGATGGGCAGGGGCCAGATCATGCCCTTGTCATCGTGGTATTGCTCGATGGTGGCGGCGACGATGCGGGAAACGCCAATGCCGTAACAGCCCATGTACATGGGGGTGGATTTGCCATCCTCGCCCAGCACCACCGCGTTCATGGCCTCGGAATACTTGGTGCCCAGCTGGAAGACATGGCCCACCTCTATGCCGTGGAAGATCTGCAGCGTGCCCTGGCCGTCGGGAGAGGGGTCGCCGGCTTTCACTTCCCGCAGGTCGGCGGTGGCCGGTTCCGGCAGGTCGCGGCCCCAGTTGACACCGGTCAGGTGGTGGTCGTCCTCGTTGGCGCCACAGGCGAAATCGGCCAGGTGGGCGGCGGCATGGTCAACGATGACGGGGATGTTCAGCCCCACGGGGCCGATGAAGCCCGGCGCGCAGCCCAGCCGCTGGCGGATTTCCTCGTCGCTGGCCTTTTCCAGTTCCGGGGTGTTCACTGCCGGCAGGCGGGCGGCCTTGATTTCGCTGAGCTGGTCGTCGCCGCGCAGCACCAGGGCCACCAGTTCGCCTTCGTGGTTCTTGACGATCAGGGTCTTGGCCAGCTTTTCCGGCGGCAGTTGCAAAAACCCGCTCACTTCCTCGATGCTGCGCGCAGCGGGGGTGTGCACCTTCTGCATCTCGGCGCTGGCCGCCGGGCGCGGGCCCTTGGGCGGCAGGCTTTCGGCCTTTTCCACATTGGCGGCGTAGTCGCTGGCATCGGAGATGGCCAGCAGGTCTTCGCCGGCTTCGGCCAGTACATGAAACTCCTGCGAGGCCTTGCCGCCGATGGCGCCGCTGTCGGCGTGCACGGCGCGGAAATCCAGCCGCAGGCGGGTGAAGATGCGGCTGTAGGCGTCGAACATCACCTGGTAGGTTTCCGCCAGGCTGTCTGCGGTGAGGTGGAAGGAGTAGGCGTCCTTCATCAGAAATTCCCGCGCGCGCATCACGCCGAAGCGGGGGCGGGTCTCGTCGCGGAACTTGGTCTGGATCTGGTAGAAGGTTACCGGCAGCTGCTTGTAGCTCTTGATTTCGTTGCGGGCGAAATCGGCGATCACTTCCTCATGGGTGGGGCCGTAGCAGAATTCCTGCCCCTTGCGGTCGCTGATTTTCAGCAGCTGGCCGCCGAATTCCTCCCAGCGGCCGGTTTCCTGCCACAGGCTGGCCGGTTGCACCGAGGGCATGAGCATTTCCAGCGCCCCGGCGCGGTTCATTTCCTCGCGTACGATGGTTTCCACCTTTTGCAGCACGCGCAGGCCCAGCGGGCTCCAGGTATAGATGCCGGAGGCCAGCTTGCGGATCATGCCGGCGCGGATCATCAGCCGGTGGCTGACCAGCTCGGCGTCGGCCGGGGTTTCCTTGGTGGTATGCAGGTGAAACTGACTGGCTCGCATGGCTACTCCTCAGGATTTTTTCTTGGCCCAGGTATCACGCAGGGTCATGATGCGGTTGAACACGGGGGCGTCCGCCCGGTGGTCGCGACTGTCCGGGGTGAAATAGCCCAGTCGCTCGAACTGCACCGGCTGGCCGGGCTCGATGGCCGCCAGGGCCGGCTCCAGGTGGGCGTTTTCCATCACGCGCATGGCCTCCGGGTTGATGAAATCGGTAAAGGGTTGCTCGCGCCGGTCCGGGTCAGGCACGGTGAACAGCCGGTCGATCAGGCGCACGCGGGCCGGGTAGCTGGCCTGGGCCGGTACCCAGTGGATGGTGCCCTTGACCTTGCGCTCGGAAGTGCCCGTGCCGGAGCGGGTGTCCGGGTCGTAGGTGCAGTGGATTTCCACGATGCGGCCGTTTTCGTCCCGAACCAGCTTCTCGAAATCAATGATGTAGGCGTAACGCAGGCGTACCGCGCCGCCGGGCTTGAGGCGGAAGTATTTTTTCGGCGGGTCTTCCATGAAGTCGTCCCGCTCGATGTAGATTTCCCGCCCGAAGGGCAGCTTGCGGCTGCCCATTTCCGGGTTCTGGCTGTGCAGCGGCGCGTCCAGCAGCTCCTCCTCGCCTTCCGGGTAGTTGGTGATCACCACCTTGATGGGGTCCAGCACCGCCATGTAGCGTGGCGCGCGCGGGCCCAGCCAGTCGCGCACGCAGGTCTCCAGCAGGCCCAGCTCGATGGTGGCCTTCTTCTTGGTCACGCCCACCCGGTCCACCAGGTCGCGGATGGCTTCCGGCGGAATGCCGCGCCGGCGCATGCCGGAGAGGGTGGGCATGCGCGGGTCGTCCCAGCCGTCCACATGGCCTTCCTGCACCAGCAGGTTGAGCTTGCGCTTGGAGGTGATGATGTAATCCAGCTCCAGGCGGGCAA
>JALWTZ010000258.1 GCA_026993285.1 Lysobacterales bacterium
GCTGCCACCGCGCGCGCCTTGTCCCGAGCCAGGCGGGTGGTGAGCGCCGCCACGCCTTCTCCAGGTTGCGGGCTTTCGTCCACTTCGGGCGCCATGCAGCGATAGGGCAGGCCCAGCCGGTCGAGCAGCATGCGGCGGTAAGGCGAGGATGAGGCCAGAATCAGTTCCGGCAAGGGGGGATTTTTGCTTGACTGTGGCTGGGATGTCATTAAAATTGCCCGTTTATGTCAGGTGCATTGAAAGCAAGGTTCAACCCGAGGCTCAGCGCCGCGCGCAAGGAAGTCTACACCGGAACGGCCAGGCCGGGCGAATTTCCCCGTCTGGCGGATGTGCTTGCCGGTGAAGGTGGCGAGTTGCGTTACCGGGTGGAACCACTGGATGAAGGCCGTCGGGTACATGTACAGGCCGAAGGTTCACTGGAGCTATCCTGTGAACTGAGTCTGGAAGTCTACCCACAATCGCTGGAAGTGGACAGCCTGCTGGAAGTGGTGGCTTCTCAGGAAGAAGCCGCGTTACTGCCTGAAGAGGCTGATGCCGTGGTCACTGAAAACGAACAACTGGCCTTGCGTGAGTTGATCGAAGACGAGTTGCTGCTGGCCCTGCCGCTTTCTCCGCGAAAACCGGGGGTGGTACTGGAGGACTATGTGTCACTGGATCCGGAATCGGTGGAAAGTGTAGCTGAACCGGCCAACAATGCATTTGCAATACTGAAAGATTTGAACAAACCCAAGGGCTGAGGCAATGGCCTGGCCCCGAACCAGCAGGAGAGAACTCTCATGGCAGTGCAACAGAACCGCAAGACTCCTTCCAAGCGTGGCATGCGCCGCGCCCATGACAAGCTGAAGGCGCCGACCCTTTCCATCGAGCCCACCACCGGTGAAGTCCACCTGCGCCACCATGTGAGCCCCAATGGCTACTACCGTGGCCGCAAGGTGCTGGCCAACGCCCAGGATGTGGAAGAGATCTGACCATCTTCATGGCAGACTTGAAAAAAAGCCCGCGCAAGTGGGCTTTTTTTGTATGCCCTGATGGTAATGTCCCTCGCTGAGATGAGCAGCCCAACCCACTGGATTTCCGTTGATTTGATGAGTGGCGACCGTGGCCCGCAAGTGGCCGTGGAAGCCTGTGCAGACTGGTTGGCGCGCAGTGAGGGCATGGGCCTGGTGCTGGTTGCCAATGCGGAAACACTGGCCAATCTGCCACAAGCCCTGCAAGCACACCCGCAGGTGCGTCTGCACGAGGCCGAAGGGGTGATTTCCATGCGGGAAAAACCCTCCCGCGCCCTGCGCAAGGGCCAGAACAGCAGCCTGTGGCAGGCACTGGCCCTGCAGGCGGAAGGCCAGGTACAGGCCACGGTGAGCGCGGGCAATACCGGTGCGTTGATGGTCATTTCCCGCCATCTTCTGAAGATGCTGCCGGGGGTGGACCGGCCGGCCATCTGTACCGCGCTGCCTTCCGTAGAAGGCATCACCTGGATGCTGGACATGGGCGCCAACGTGGACGTCAGCGCCGAGCATCTGTTCCAGTTCGCGGTCATGGGCAACGCGCTGGCCGGTTTTCTTTCCGGCAAGCCCGCCCCCCGGCTGGCCCTGCTCAACATCGGCCAGGAAGAGGTCAAGGGCAATGATGCCATCAAGCGCGCGGCCCAGCTGCTGCGTGAAAGCGGCCTGAACTATCAGGGCTTCGTCGAGGCGGATGGCATTTTTCTCGAAGATGTGGATGTGGTGGTTTGTGACGGTTTTGCCGGCAATGTGGCGCTCAAGGCCAGCGAGGGCGCCATGCGCATGCTGGAGCAGGAATTGCAAAAGCACTGCAAACAGCGTTTAATCAGCCGCTTTGCGGCCTGGCTGGGCGCGCCGGTGATCAACCGGCTGCGGCGCGAGTTCGATCCCCGGCGGCACAATGGCGCCAGCCTGCTGGGGCTCAATGGCATTGTGGTCAAAAGCCATGGCAATGCCGATGCCCTGGCCTTTCTCAAGGCGCTGGAAACCGCCAGCCGGGAGTTGCGGCATGCCGTACCCGATGCCATCCGCGACCAGCTGGCAGAAAAACTGACCCAGGATGAAACAACATGATCTATTCTCGAATTGCAGGCACCGGCAGCTACCTGCCGGAAAAGGTGCTCACCAACGATGATCTGGTGGCCATGGGCGTGGATACCTCCGATGAATGGATTCGTGAACGCACGGGCATCGAACAGCGCCATGTGGCCGCCGAGGGGGAGCTGACCTCCGACCTGGCGGAAAAGGCCGCGCGCAAGGCCATCGAAGCCGCCGGTATCGAAGCGGAAGAAATCGATTTCGTTATTCTGGGCACCACCAGCTCCGATGTGGTCTTTCCCAGTACCGCCTGCAAGGTACAGGCCAAGCTGGGCTGCCCGGGTGGCCCGGCGCTGGATGTGAATGCCGCCTGCACCAGTTTCATGTATGCCCTGAGCATTGCCGACCAGTATGTGCGTTCCGGTGCTTCCAAGTGCGCCCTGGTCATGGGCGCGGAAACCCTGACCCGCATGCTGGACTGGAACGACCGCACCACCTGCGTGCTCTTTGGTGATGGTGCCGGCGCGGTCATCCTCAAGCCCAGCGAGGAACCGGGTATTCTCTCCACCCACATGCACGCCGATGGCAATTACACCGACCTGCTGCATACCTCCGTGGGCGTTTCCTCCGGTTTCAAGGAAAACGAGCCCCGCGCCGGGGTCAAGGTGGCCATGAAGGGCAATGAAGTGTTCAAGATGGCGGTGAAAACCCTGGGCCAGACCGTGGTGGAAACCCTGGAGGCCAACCAGATGCGGCAATCCGACATCGACTGGCTGGTGCCGCACCAGGCCAATTACCGCATCATTGCCGCAACGGCCAAGAAGCTGAAGATGGACATGGACCAGGTCATCGTCACCGTCAACCAGCATGGCAATACCTCGGCGGCCTCGGTACCGCTGGCGCTGGATCACGGCGTGCGCAGCGGCAAGATCCAGCGGGGCCAGACCATGCTGCTGGAAGCCTTCGGCGGCGGCTTCACCTGGGCTTCGGCCATGATTCGCTACTGAGGAGAACGGCATGAGCAAACGCGCCTTTGTCTTTCCCGGCCAGGGTTCCCAGTCCGTCGGCATGCTGGCGGAGCTGGCACAAGTCTTCCCGCAAGTGCAGGCCACCTTTGAAGAGGCTTCCGAAGCCCTGGGCAAGGATCTCTGGGCCCTGAGCCAGAATGGCCCGGAAGAAGCGCTGAACCAGACCGAAAACACCCAGCCGGCCCTGCTGGCCGCCGGCATCGCCGTCTGGCGGGCCTGGCAGACGGCCGGAGGCCGGGCGCCGGATTACCTGGCCGGTCATTCCCTGGGGGAATACAGCGCCCTGGTGGCCGCCGGCAGCCTCAGCCTGGCCGATGGCATCCGCCTGGTGGCTGCCCGCGGGCGCGCCATGCAGGAAGCGGTACCCGCGGGCACGGGCAGCATGGCCGCCATTCTGGGGCTGGCCGACGAACAGGTGGTGGCCGTGTGTGAACAGGCGGCCAGTGAAGGCGTGGTCAGCGCCGCCAACTTCAATTCACCGGGGCAGGTGGTCATCGCCGGCGAGAAGGCCGCCGTGGCCCGCGCGGTGGAACTGGCCAGCGAGGCCGGCGCCAAGCGCGCGGTGGAACTGGCCGTCAGCGTACCTTCCCATTGCGCCCTGATGAAACCGGCCGCCGAGGCCCTGCGCCCCCTGCTGGAAGAAACCCCCATCCAGCCACCGGCCATTCCGGTGGTGCACAATGCCGATGTCAGCCTGCACGATGACCCGGCGGCCATCCGCCAGGTATTGTTGCAGCAACTGTATCTGCCGGTGCGCTGGGCCGAATCCATGCAGTGGCTGGTGGCCCAGGGCGTGGGCTTCATGGCCGAGTGCGGCCCCGGCAAGGTATTGATGGGGCTGGGACGGCGCATCGACAAGGCCAGCACGCCGCTGCCGCTGGAGAATCCGGACAAGTTGAAACAATTTGCGATTGAGGAATAAGGCCATGATTTCACTGGAAAACCGTATCGCGCTGGTGACCGGCGGCAGCCGTGGCATTGGCGCCGCCATTGCCGATACCCTGGGCCAGCTGGGTGCCACCGTGGTGGCCACCGCCACTTCCGAGGCCGGCGCCCAGGCCATCAGCGAACGCCTGAAGGAAAAGGGCATTCAGGGCGAAGGCCGGGTGCTCAATGTCAATGATGCCGAAGGGGTGGCGGATTTCGTCAAGGCGCTGAATACGGAAGTGGGCGCGCCGCAGATTCTGGTGAACAACGCCGGCATCACCCGTGACCAGCTGTTGCTGCGCATGAAGGAAGAAGACTGGGATGCCATCATGCAGACCAATCTGAAATCTGTCTTTCTGCTGTCCAAGGCCTGCCTGCGTGGCATGATGAAGGCCAGGTGGGGCCGGATCATCTCCATCGCTTCCGTGGTGGGGCTGATGGGCAACCCCGGTCAGGCCAACTACGCGGCGGCCAAGGCCGGCATCATCGGTTTCAGCAAGTCGCTGGCGCGGGAAATCGGCGGCAAGCAGGTGACGGTGAATGTGGTGGCCCCCGGCTTTATCGACACCGATATGACCCGCGCGCTGGATGACGAACAGCGGGCGGTGATGGAAGCGCAGATTCCGCTCAACCGTCTGGGTAGCCCGGAAGATATTGCCGCCGCCGTGGCCTTTCTCGCCTCGGATGCCGCCGGCTACATCACTGGCGAAACCCTGAATGTCAACGGTGGTATGTTGATGCCCTGAGGCTACTGCCCCAGCGTATTCTGGCGGTAAAAAGCCCGTAGCTCGGCATAGAGCGCGGGCTCGTGCTGCTGCATCTTCCACGGTGCCTCGAAAAACAGCTCACTGGCCACGGCAAAGAACTCGGCCGGGTTGGTGGCTGCGTAGGGATTGATCCAGGGCTTGTGGTGATGGGCCAGTGTCTGCTGCAGACGATCCCAGGCGTGGGTGAACACGGCCGTCCACCGTTTCGGGTCCATGTCGGCATGCAACGGTGGCATGCCGTTGGCTGCGCCATTCTGCATGTCCAGTTTGTGGGCAAATTCATGGATCACCACATTGTGGCCGCTGCCGGGCTGTTGCTTGTCATGCAGGTGATCTGCCCAGGAGAGAATCACCGGCCCGTGTAGCCAGGATTCTCCTTCCAGCGGTCGGCGCACCCGGTGCACCACACCATAGGCATCGGTTTCGTCCCGTTCCACCACGAAGGTTTCCGCGTATACCACCACTTCGTGCCAGCCGTCATACCAGTCCAGCCCCAGCTCGAGTATGGG
>JALWTZ010000259.1 GCA_026993285.1 Lysobacterales bacterium
CCGGGTAGGGGCTGTAGGCGGGAATCAGGCGGCGGGTCAACGCTTCCAGATTGCCCGGCCCCGGCACGCTGTCCGCCGGGTACAGGTCGGGGAAGGCCCGTTGCTTCAAGCGCAGGGAGCGCCGCCATTTGCGCAGGAAATAGCGGCTGAACAGCCAGCCGCTGTATTGTATGCCCTGCATGGCGTGCAACGGATCGATGGGTGGGCAGATGGCGCAGATGCCGGCCAGTTGCAGTTTGTGCCAGCGGGCTTTCATGCCGATGCGCAGGGCGAAATTGCCGCCCAGGGAGAAACCGGCCAGCAGGGTGGCCTCCGGTTGCACCCGGCGCACGATTTCCGCCACCGCTGCCGTGGCTTCATCCAGCATGCAGGAATGAAACAGGCCTTCGTTGATGTGATGGGTGGGGCCGTGGTCACGCAGGTTCAGCCGCGCCACCCCGTAGCCGGCCTGCCACAGGCGGGTGGCCGCCGACAGCAGATAGGCGGACCGGGCACTGCCTTCCCAGCCATGAATCAGCACCACCAGCCGGCCGTTGCTACCGGGGCTGTATTCGGCCAGCAGACGGCTGTTCTCCAGTTCCAGCTCCAGGGGCTGGCTGGCGGCCAGCATGGGGTTGTTTCGCCGCAGGTGCCAGCTTCTGGGGCCGGTGCTGGCCAGCACGGTCTGCCAGAAGGGGCCGCGCAGCCCTGCTGGCGGGGCAAAGGCCGGTTCCACCGGTGGCGGGCCGGGCAGCTGGGCCGGGTCTTCCGCGATACGCGCCACCTGCGCCTGTGCCAGTGCCGCCAGGTTGCGCCGGTCCATGCCCTCGGGACTGATGGCCGGCGAAAAACCCAGGATCACCCGGGTGGGCGGCTGCAACAGCAGGCGCAGGTAATTGACCAGGGTGGATTCTTCCGGACGGAAGGCCGGTTCGGTGCATACCTGCCCGCCCCGCTCGAAACGCAGGGCCACGGGCCAGACCGGGCGAGCGGCATCCAGCGCCGATTGCAGCAGCCGCCCATGAAAGCGGTGTACCCGGCCATCGTTGTAAGTGCGGCCTTCCGGAAATACCGCCACCCAGCGGCCCTGGGCCAGGGAATCGGTCATGTGCCGCCGGGTCTGTTCCGCCGAGGCGCCATCACCGCGCACCAGAAACAGGGTGCCGGCCCGCTGGGCCAGCAGGCCGATGACCGGCCAGCGGCGCACCTCCGCCTTGGAAACGAACTGCACCGGCAGCCAGGCCAACAGCAGCAGAATATCCACCCAGCTCAGGTGGTTGGCCACCACCAGGCCGGGCTGATCGGGAATGCGCCCCTGGGGCAGTTGCCGCAGGCCCAGCAGGCGGCAAAATACCCGCGAGAATTGCTGCACCAGCCAGCGGCTGCGCGGGTTTTCCACATAGCTGCCGCCGGGCAGGAACAGAGAAACGGCGATGACCGGCAGGCACAGCAGAAACCAGCCCAGTGAAGCCATCAGCCGCCAGGCCGCCACCGGCACGCGCCAAAACCACTTCACCGCATGGGCTCCGGTGGCAGCTGGTAGCCACACTGCCAGCACTGGCCGAACTGGGCTTCGTTGACCGCGCCGCACTGCGGGCAGGTCCAGGCTTGACCGCGGGACAGCGGCTGTTTGCGCCAGGCCTCGATCAGCCGCAGGGCGGTTTCCATCTCCACTTCCGGCACTTCCACGGCCGGCAGCACGCCCGGCGTGGTCATCACTTCCACCGCCACCGACCAGAGCTGGTCATGGATGACACGCGGGTGCAGGCCGTTGGCCCGCAGGTAGCTGGCCACCAGATGGGCATCCACCGGGTTCTCGCCTTCGTAGACCTGCCGCATGGGCAAGGCTTACCAGCTGCCGGTATTGGGCATGGAGGCCCAGGGTTCCCGCGCGGGCAGGGGTTCGCCCTGCTGCAGCAGTTCGATGGAAATGCCGTCGGGTGATTTCACGAAAGCCATGTAGCCGTCGCGCGGCGGGCGGTGGATGGTGTAACCCAGCTCCGCCAAATGGGCGCATTTGGCGTAGATGTCCTCCACCGCGTAGGCGATGTGGCCGAAATTGCGCCCGGCCGGGTAGGGTTCCACATCCCAGTTCCAGGTCAGTTCGATCTGGGCCTGTTCATCGCCGGGCGCGGCAAGAAAAACCAAGGTAAAGCGACCGGCGGGTACATCCTTGCGGCGGATTTCCTTGAGGCCCAGGCCCTGGCAATAGAAACGCAGGGAAGCGTCCAGGTCGGTGACCCGAACCATGGTGTGCAGGTAGCGCATGGGGTTCAGTCTTCCTTCCGGTTCTTGCGGTTCCAGAGGTCTTTCAACCGCAGGCGTTTGGTGATGGGACCAAGTTTTTCCTTCAGCCCGCTGATGGGATCATGGGATTCAGCCGGCTCGTCTTCCAGACGCCGCATGGATTCTGCCAACATGACCTCCTGCGTGCGTTGCCGCTCGGCCTTTTCCATCTCCGCGCGCAGGCGGGCACGCACTTCCTCCGGCAACTCCTCGCGCAGGAAATGGTTGGGCTCACCGGCAATATAGCGGCCCAGCTGGTCCAGCAGCTCGGTGTTGATCTGGTCATGGGCCAGATAGCGCTTGCCGGTGCCGAAATCCTCGAAACGATGCAGCTCCACCTGGATACGCTCCGATTCCACATGGGCCTTGACTCGCACCTGCTGCAACAACTTGCCATGAATGCGGAAAGTGGCCGAGATCAGGTTGCCTTCCTCGTCTTTTTTGCTCTTGGCATTGCCGGCCAGCATCTGGTCACGCAGAAAACGGGCCAGCTTCTTCACATTGCGCTCGCCCTCCACCTCCACCGGCTCGGCATCGGCCTGTTCCAGCACCACATGGGCATTGAGGGTGATGACCGTCTCCCAGCGTTGATGATCCACCTCCAGCTTGTGGTCATAGGCTGGACGGAAGTGCAATGTGCCCACCGAAGGGATCTCATACTGGAAGGTCTTTTCCGGCTTGACATAGGTGAGGTGTTTGACCACCTTGTCCAGGTAGTCGTAGATCTCGCGCATCCGTGGCACGATGTGGGTCTGGTAGTGTGCCTCTTGCTGTTCGCGCTTTTCTTTGGCACTCAGCTCCGCTTCCTTTTGCTGTTGTGCCTTTTTTTCCAGTTCGTCCAGCAGGCTCATGCCGTACTCCGGTTTCAGGGTATTTGCGCTAGGCCACAGGCTGCCTGGCAACGCCTTTTCGATCCTCCGTTTTATACCACAAAAACCTTTGTTGTACCTATGTATACCGCACGCACCCGCACGCTGGCCATCACATTTTGCTAGACTCGTGCGGTTCAAAAACGTTGGATGATCATGAGCACGACCCTCATCGACAACCAGGCCGAACAGCAGCCCCTGCGGGAGTATGCCGAGCGGGCCTATCTGGACTATTCCATGTATGTGGTGCTGGACCGCGCCCTGCCCCATATCGGCGACGGGCTCAAGCCGGTGCAGCGGCGCATCATCTACGCCATGTCGGAACTGGGGCTTTCCGCCACCGCCAAGCCGAAGAAATCCGCCCGCACCATCGGGGATGTGATCGGCAAGTTCCACCCCCATGGGGATTCCGCCTGCTACGAGGCCATGGTGCTGATGGCCCAGCCGTTCTCCTACCGCTACCCGCTGGTGGACGGGCAGGGCAATTTCGGCTCGCCGGACGATCCCAAGTCCTTCGCGGCCATGCGCTATACCGAATCCCGCCTCACGCCCTATGCCCGCCTGCTGCTGCAGGAACTGGAAATGGGCACGGTGGACTGGGTGCCCAATTTCGACGGCACGCTGAATGAACCCGCCCTGCTGCCGGCTCGGGTGCCCAACCTGCTGCTCAATGGCGCATCCGGCATCGCCGTGGGCATGGCCACCGACATCCCGCCGCACAACCTGCGTGAAGTGGTCACGGCCTGCGTGGCCCTGTTGCAGGACGAAAGCCTGGACACCGAAGCCCTGATGGCCCACATCCCGGCACCGGATTATCCCACCGCCGCGGAGATCATCACCCCGCGGGACGAATTGCTGCGCATGTACGAAAGCGGCCAAGGCTCGCTGCGCATGCGGGCGGTGTACCACCGCGAGCAGGGCGACATCGTGCTCACCGCCCTGCCACACCAGGTTTCTCCGGCGAAAATCATGGAACAGATCGCCCAGCAGATGCAGCAGAAGAAACTGCCCTGGCTGGAAGACCTGCGCGATGAATCCGACCATGAAAACCCGGTACGGCTGGTGCTGGTGCCCCGCTCCAATCGGGTGGATGTGGAAGCCCTGATGAGCCATCTGTTTGCCACCACCGACCTGGAAAAATCCTTCCGCATCAACCTCAATGTGGTGGGCATCGACGGCAAGCCCCAGGTCAAGCCACTGAAGGGCTTGTTGCTGGAGTGGCTGCAATTCCGCCAGGACACCGTGCGCCGCCGGCTGGAATTCCGCCTGGACAAGGTGCGTGACCGCCTGCATATCCTCGAAGGCCTGTTGATTGCCTATCTCAACATCGACGAGGTCATCCACATCATCCGCACCGAGGACGAACCCAAGCCGGTGCTGATGCAGCGCTTCGGCATCACCGCCACCCAGGCCGAGGCCATACTGGAACTGAAGCTGCGTCACCTGGCCCGGCTGGAAGAAATGAAGATTCGCGGTGAGCAGGATGCGCTGGCCGAGGAAGCCCGCGAGCTGGAAGCCCTGCTGGGCTCGAAAGCCAAACTGCGCAAGCGGGTGCGCGAGGAACTGCTGGCCGATGCGGAAAAATACGGTGACGCGCGCCGATCGCCAGTGGTGGAACGGGCGACGGCCCGGCCGCTGGACGAATCCGCCCTGATTCCCAGCGAGCCGGTGACGGTGGTGCTGTCCAAACTGGGCTGGGTACGCGCCGCCAAGGGGCACGATGTGGACCCGGCGGGGCTGAACTACAAATCCGGCGACGAGTTCCTCGATGCCGCCCTGGGCCGCAGCAACCAGCAGGCGGTGTTTCTCGATACCAGTGGCCGGGCCTATTCCCTGCCCATCCACACCCTGCCCTCGGCCCGCAGCCAGGGTGAGCCGCTCACCGGCCGCTTCACCCCGCCTTCGGGCGCGGGCTTTGCCACGGTCACCGCCGGCAAGCCGGACAGCCTGTGGCTGTTCGCCTCGGACCACGGCTACGGCTTTTACACCCGCCTGGAAAACACCTACTCCCGCAACAAGACCGGCAAAGCCCTGCTCAACCTGCCGGCCGGTAGCCAGGTACTCAAGCCCGTGCCGGTTTACCAGCCGGAAAGCGACCAGGTGGCCGTGGCCACATCCAGCGG
>JALWTZ010000260.1 GCA_026993285.1 Lysobacterales bacterium
GGCTGGTTGCCGCCAACCTGGCCCTCAGCGCCTATCAGCGCCGCATTGCCGAACAATTCGGCATCGAACCGGGTGCCGAGATGAAGGCCGGCATCCGTCAGGCGGAAAAGCAACAGCTCAATCTCTACTGCATTGACCGCGATGTGGGCCTGACGCTGCGCCGGGTACGCCACAAACTGGGTTTCTTCGAAAAACTCAACCTGATCAGTGGCCTGGTGGCCAGCCTGTTCAACCGGGAAGAAATTGACGAAGCGGAAATCGAGCAACTCAAGGAAGGCGACCTGCTGGAAAGCACCTTTTCCGAATTCGCTGATCGTTCTGAACATCTGTTCGAGGCGCTGATCGACGAACGCGACCGCTACATGGCGGCCAAACTGATTGAAATTGCCGGCGAAGGCAGCATCCAGCCACCGAAAAACCTGCTGGTGGTGGTGGGTGCCGGCCACCTGCGCGGGCTGGCCCGCTACCTGAGCAGCATGGACAATCCGGTACAACAACGCCTGCGGCTGGAAGAAAACCCGCCACCGGCCCGCTGGACCCGCTGGCTGCCCTGGATCATCACCGCCGTGGTGCTGACCGGCTTTGCCATCGGCTTTCAGCGCAGCCCGGAACTGGGCTGGAACCTGATCAAGACCTGGGTGCTGGTCAACGGCAGCCTCTCGGCCCTGGGCGCTGCCCTGGCTGGCGGCCATCCACTGACGGTACTCTCGGCCTTTCTGGCCGCGCCGCTGACCTCGCTCAACCCGGCCGTGGGGGCAGGCATGGTCACCGCGCTGGTGGAAACCACCCTGCGCAAGCCCACCGTGGCCGATTTCGACCACCTGCGCGATGATGTGGTGCACTGGAAGGGCTGGTGGAAGAACCGCGTTTCCCGGGTGTTCCTGGTGTTCTTTCTTTCCAACCTGGGTTCGGCCGTCGGCACCTGGGTGGCCGGCTTCAGCATTGCCCACCAACTGAGCTGAACATGATCCGCGTCGGGCCGTATACCTTCGACAACCCGGTGGTGCTGGCCCCCATGGCCGGCATTACCGACGCGCCCTTCCGGCAGATCTGCCGCGGATTCGGCGTGCAACTGGCCTTTTCCGAAATGACCCTGGCCAACGCCGCGGTCTGGCAAACCCGCAAATCCCGCACCCGCTGCGATTTCTCCCACGACCCGGAACCGGTGGTGGTGCAGATTGCCGGCTCGGAACCCGAGGCCATGGCCGAAGCCGCCCGCTACCAGCGACAACTGGGCGCCCAGTGGATCGACATCAACATGGGCTGCCCGGCCAAGAAGGTCTGCCGCAAGGCGGCCGGTTCCGCCCTGCTGGCCGATCCCGGGCGGGTACGCGCCATTCTCGAAGCCGTCTGTGAAGCCGTGCCGCTGGTGAGCCTGAAAATCCGCACCGGCCCCGACCCGGAAAACCGCAACGCGGTCGAAATTGCCGCCCTGGCCGAAGCCTGTGGCGTGCAGTTGCTGTCCATCCACGGGCGCACCCGCGCCGACCGCTTCAACGGCCAGGCCGAATACGACACCATCCGCGAAGTCTGCCTGCACACCCGCCTGCCGGTACTGGCCAATGGCGACATCCAGCACCCGGAACAGGCGGCTGCCGTACTGGAATATACCGGGGCCGCCGGCATCATGATCGGCCGGGCCGCCCTGGGCCAGCCCTGGCTGCTGCGGCAAATGCAGGCCCGGCTGCAGGGCCGGCCCCTGCCGCAGATTCCGTGGCCGAAAAAAATCACCACCATCCGCCAGCATCTGGCCGCCATCCATGCCTTTTACGGCGAAAGCCACGGCGTACGCATGGCCCGCAAGCACATGGGCTGGTATCTGCAGGCGATGGAACTGAATGCCCTGCGCAAGCCCTTCATGGCCCTGCAGGCCGCGGAAGCCCAGCGGCTATGGATAGAGAAGCACCTGCCCGCGCACACGCCGCCGGTTGAGGCCAGGGCCTGCGCATGAACGGTAAACGCTTTCAGGCACTGCACTGGCCCGATGCACAATGGCAGGAATGGCCCGCCCTGCCCGGCGGCGCGCAGGCGCTGGCCTTGCTGGAAAAAGCCGCGCAACAGCAAAGGCCGGTGCTGTGGATCTGCGAAAACGCCCTGCAGGCCCAACTGGCCTGGCAGGATGCGCAACTGCTCAACGAAACGGGGCTGGAAATCCTGCATTTTCCCGGCTGGGAAACCCTGGTCTACGAACGCTTCTCGCCTCACCCGGAAGCCATTTCCCAGCGCCTGCGGGTACTGAACCGCCTGCCCACGCTGAAGCAGGGCCTGTGCGTGGTGGATATCCATACGCTGATGCAGCGGCTGGCCCCGGTGAACTACCTGCGCGGGCGCTGCTTCGACTTCCAGCCCGGTCAGCCACTCAATCTGGCGCAGATGCGCCAGTCACTGACCGATCAGGGCTACCACGCCGTACCGGAAGTGCATGACCCCGGCGAATTCGCCATTCGCGGCAGCCTGCTGGATCTTTTCCCCATGGGCAGCGACCGGCCCTACCGCATCGAGCTGTTCGACGACGAGATCGACACCCTGCGCAGTTTCGACCCCGAAACCCAGCGCAGCGCCGAACAGGTAAGCGCCATCCGTCTGCTGCCGGCGCAGGAGTTTCCCACCGACGAGGCGGCCCTACGCGATTTCCGCAGCCGTTACCGCGAACGCTTCGATATCGACCTGCGCCACTGTGCCTTTTACCAGGACCTCAAGCAAGGCATCGTCCCGGCCGGCAGCGAATACTTTCTTCCCCTGTTCTTTGAACAGACCGCCAGCCTGTTGCAGCATTTCAGCCAGCCCCCGCACCTGATGCTGGAACCCGGCGTGGAAACCGCCATGGAACGCTACTGGTTGCAGGTGCAGGCGCGGCATGAACAATTCCGCCATGACCTGCAACACCCCATCCTCACGCCAGAGGAACTGCTCTACCCGCCGGAGGAACTGCGGGCGCAACTGAAAAACCACCCGGCAGTGCTACCAGGCCGTGCCCAGGGGCCACAACTGGCCGGTGAAGCCCCTGCCCTGCCGCTGCATGTCAAGGACCGCCCCACCTGCGAGGCCCTGCAACAATGGCTGGAAGAACAACCCCAACGCCTGCTGCTGGCCTGTGACTCCGCCGGCCGGCGCGAAGCCATGCTCGACACCCTGCGTGGCGCGGGTTTCCAGCCGGCCACCGCGCGGGACTGGGCCGCATTCCTGCAATCCGACCAGCGCCTGATGCTGGCGGAACTGCCCATCTCCGATGGTTTCGTGCTGGATGAGCTGGCCGTACTGACGGAAAAACAACTGCTGGGCGAACGGGCGCAACGGCAAACCCTCAAACAGCGCCGCACCCGGGATGCCGACGCGCTGATTTCCGATCTTACCGAGCTGCATCCCGGCGCCCCGGTGGTACACGAGGACCACGGCGTGGGCCGCTATCTGGGGCTGGAAAAGCTGGATGTGGGCGAACAGGCCGCCGAGTTTCTCGCCATCGAATACGCCGAGGGCGCCAGGCTGTATGTGCCGGTCTCCTCCCTGCACCTCATCAGCCGCTATACCGGCGGGCCGGCGGAAAGCGCCCCCCTGCACCGGCTGGGCGGGGAACAATGGAAACGCGCCAGGCGCAAGGCCGCCGAACAGGTGCGCGATGTGGCCGCCGAGCTGCTGGACCTCCATGCCCGCCGCGCCGCCCGCACCGGCCGGGGCATCCAGATCGACCCCCAGGCCATGCGCGATTTCGCCCTCACCTTTCCCTTCGAGGAAACCGAAGACCAGCTCAAGGCCATCGAGGCCGTGCTGGCCGACCTGCAGGCCGAACAACCCATGGACCGCGTGGTCTGCGGCGATGTGGGTTTCGGCAAGACGGAAGTGGCCCTGCGCGCCGCCTTTGCCGTGGCCATGGCCGGCCGCCAGGTGGCGGTACTGGTGCCCACCACCCTGCTGGCGCAACAGCATTTCGACAACTTCCGCGACCGCTTCGCCGACTGGCCCATCCGCACCGGCATCGTCTCCCGTTTCCAGTCCACCGCCGAGAACCGCAAAACCCTGGAAGCCGCCCGCAAGGGCCTGGTGGATGTGCTGGTGGGCACCCACCGCCTGTTGCAGAACGATGTGGAATTCAAGGATCTGGGCCTGGTCATCATCGACGAGGAACAGCGCTTTGGCGTGCGCCAGAAGGAACAGCTGAAAAAGCTCCGCGCCGAGGTGGACCTGCTCACCCTTACCGCCACCCCCATTCCACGCACCCTGAACATGGCCATGAGCGGCCTGCGGGATTTGTCCATCATCGCCACCCCGCCGCAGAAGCGGCTGGCGGTGAAAACCCAGGTCAGCCAGTGGGACGACAACCTGCTGCGCGATGCCTTCCAGCGCGAACTGCAGCGCGGCGGGCAGGTCTATTTCCTGCACAACGAGGTGGAAAGCATCGAACGCATGCGGCGCAAGCTGGCAGAGCTGATCCCGGAAGCACGCATCGGCGTGGCCCACGGGCAAATGCCCGAACGGCAGCTGGAACAGGTCATGCTGGATTTTCACCGCCAGCAGTTCAATGTGCTGCTTTGCACCACCATCATCGAAAACGGCATCGACATCCCCACCGCCAACACCATCATCATCCACCGGGCCGACCGCTTCGGCCTGGCCCAGCTGCACCAGCTGCGCGGGCGGGTGGGCCGCTCCCACCACCGGGCCTATGCCTACCTGCTCACCCCGCACCCCAGGGCCATGACCGCCGACGCGCGCAAAAGGCTGGAAGCCATCCAGTCCCTGGAAGAACTGGGGGCCGGCTTCACCCTGGCCTCCCACGACCTGGAAATCCGCGGGGCCGGGGAACTGTTGGGGGACGAACAAAGCGGCCAGATTCACCAGGTGGGCTTCAGCATGTACATGGACCTGCTGCAACGGGCGGTGGAAGCCATGAAAAACGGCCAGGAAGCCGACCTGGAAGCCCCGGCCCGCAGTTGCGAAATCGACCTGGGCGTGCCCGCGCTGATCCCGGAAGACTACCTGCCGGACGTGCACACCCGCCTAACCCTGTACAAGCGCATGGCCGCCAGCAGCGACGACGATGCCCTGAAGGCGTTGCAAATCGAAATGATCGACCGCTTCGGCCTGCTGCCCGAACCGGTGAAGAACCTGTTTGCCATCACCCGCCTGCAGCAACAGGCCATCCGCCTGGGCCTGATACGCATCTCCGCCGACGAACAGCG
>JALWTZ010000261.1 GCA_026993285.1 Lysobacterales bacterium
TATCATGATATCGAGCAGGAATTACAGACAATCGGAGTAAAGACGGTTCCCTATGCAAATCAAGATGAAATCAAGCGTTTTGCTTTGAATTAGCGTCATCGCGCATTTTTCAGACCGGTTAATGCGCCGCCGAGCAGCCGTTGTTTCGATATCCCTTTCTTGTCGAGCTATAGTCAAATCTGGTGTATAGCCTGATCAGGCGACGCTCCTGCTATTGTCGGCATTGCTGCTCACTTCGATTCCATCTTTGAACTTCACTCCGTTGATGACCTTGGCCAGGTCGTTGAATCCACGGATCCTGCGCCAGCGTTTCTCGGCACTCATCCCCAGCTTGTAGATCATCGCCAGCATGGTGTTCCGGCTCACGCATCCCTTGGTCCTGTCTGTCCGGAGGCGAATCGTCGCAAAGGTCGACTCGATCGGGTTCGTCGTCCGGATGTGCACCCAGTGCTCGGCCGGGAAGTCGTAGAAGGCCAGCAGGGCCTCCCGGTCCTTCTCCAGGCAGGTTACCGCCTTCGGGTATTTGGTCTGGTAGGTCTGCACAAAGTGCCCGAAGGCCTTGTGGGCCGATGCCCGGTCCTCGGCCATCCAGATCTCCTGCAGGGCCTTCTTCGCCTTGGGCTGAACGGCCTTGGGCAGGTAGTTCAGCACGTTCGCTGTCTTGTGCACCCAGCAGCGCTGGTGGCGGGTCTCGGGGTACGCCTCTTCCAGCGCCGACCAGAAACCCAGGGCACCGTCTCCCACCGCCAGCCTTGGCGGCACCTTGAGCCCACGCCGCTTCAAGCCCGGTAGCACCTCCCGCCAGCTCTGGGTCGATTCCCGAACCCCATCCTCGATGGCCAGGAAGTGCTTCTCGCCACGCTCGTTCACCCCGATGATCACCAGCACACAAAGCTTCTGATGCTCGGCCCTCAGGCCGCTGTAGATGCCGTCCGCCCACAGATAAACCCAGCGATCACAGCTCACATCCCGGCAGCACCACTCAGCGTATTCCGCCCCCCATTCCCGTTTAAGACGGCTCATCACCGATGCCGACAACCCTTTCGCCTCCGGGCCGACCAGCACCTCCATGGCCTCCTGCATCTGCCCCGTGGCAATGCCCTCATCACTGCGCCCCAATATTGCCCAAATATGGCATAATGAACCCATCCGGCTCCCGCCGGAGCCGAACATCGCCGATTTAACCCACAACTTGCAGGGCGATTCATAAATGCTGCTAAAGCGTGGCGCCTGCATGCTCCACAGGTCGCTCGCGCTGCCTGTGAACTGGAGCAGGAGGCGTGGTCATGAAACCAATCCCAAACCCGATTCCTGAAAGCCGTCTTCCGGCAGGCTATTGCGTATTCTGCCGGCAAACCCTGGAAACCACAGGCGGCCGGCGCATGGTCGCCCAGCACAACCTGGCGGTCATGCGGGTCAACGGCCGGTGTGCCGGCGGTCATTCCAGGGTAGCCGAGCGTGTGCTGCCTCTGGAGGCAGGCAGCGATACCGGCCTGCTGCTGCGTGGCGAACCGGGCCGCTGGAGCGAGGCGGCCATTGCGCGGGCCCGGCGGGATGCGCTGGCCGGCCTGCACCCCTGGTTCTGCCAGCGATGCGCCGGGCGGGTCTGCAGGACCTGCGGCACGCCGGCCCCGCATCCCATGGGCGCGGATCTGCTCCATGCGCAGGGGCGCATCACCCACCTGGCCATTTTTCCGTTCAACCCCGGCTGTGACAATCCACAATGTACACGGTACAAACCCAGGGAGCAGCAAGCATGAACTACCACATCATCGGCGACATCCACGGCCACGGCGACAAGCTGGAAGCCCTGCTGCAACATCTGGGCTATGTGTGCAAGAACGGCTGCTACCAGCAGGTGGGAGCAAAAGTTGTCTTCCTCGGCGATTTCATCGACCGGGGGCCGCAACATCGCCACCTGCTGGGCATCGTCCAGCCCATGGTCGAGGCCGGTCACGCCCTGGCGGTGATGGGCAACCACGAATTCAACGCCATCGCCTACCACACGCGCCACCCGCAAAGCGGCCAGCCCCTCAGGCCGCATTCGGAAAAGAACAACCGCCAGCACCAGGCCTTTCTCAACGAATACCGCCTGCACGAGGAAGAAACCCGGGAAATCATCGACTGGTTCCGCCGCCTGCCGCTCTATCTGGAAATAAAAAACAACGCGGGAAAAGTATTGTTTCGCGCCGTGCACGCCTGCTGGAGCACCCCGATTATTCAGCGGCTTCCACAATATCTCGATGAGGATTTTCTGCTCAAGGCCAGTGACCCCAGCCGGCCGGAATACCAGGATATCGAAGTCACCCTCAAGGGGCCGGAAATTGCCCTGCCCGAAGGCTTTGCCTTCCATGACAAAAGCGGTGTGGAACGCCGCCACATTCGCATTCAGTGGTGGAATGAACAACGGCCTGTCAGCTACCGCGATATTGCCATGGTACCGGCCGGCGAAGCGGAAAAACTGCCGGATATGCCGGTGCCGGAAAGCGAAATCGGCAACTTCAGCTACGGCCCCGGGGAGCCACCCGTATTTTTCGGCCACTACTGGCTGACCGGCCAGCCCGCGCCCATCGGCGGCAACCTGGCCTGCCTGGACTACTCCGCCGGCAAGGGCGGCCCACTGGTGGCCTACCACTGGCGGGAAGGCGATACCGGACCCTTGCGGCTGGAGCGGTTTGTTTGGGTTCAGGCGGGGTAACCCCCCTGGCCGAACAGGGCCTGCCCAAGGCTTGAACCACAGGCTACAATGAAGCGGCCCTTTTTATCAGGTGGATCACATGCTGCAATGGCTGGGCCGTCGCTTGGCGGCTTTTCTGGCGAAGGAGCTACCCGAAAACCGCAAGCCGGCGACCTGTTCGCTGGAGGATCTGGCGCGCAGTATTCGCGTGGGGGATGTGCTGCTGGTGGAGGGGGCCAGTCGTTTCAGTACCGCCATCAAGTATCTTACCCAGTCGCGCTGGTCCCATTCGGCCCTGTGCATCGAGCGCAAGGTGGTGGATGGGCGCTGGCAGGTCAGCCTGCTGGAGGCGGATGTGCTGGAGGGGGTGCGCACGGTGGCGCTGGAGCGTTTCGGGCAGATGCACACCCGCATCTGCCGCCCGGTGGGGCTGGCGGAGAACGAGATTGCCCGGCTGGTGGCCCTGGCCTGCGAGCGCCTGGGGCACCAGTATGATCTGAAAAACATTTTCGACCTGGCCCGTTATCTGATTCGCACGCCACCGGTGCCCAGCCGCTGGCGGCGGGCGTTGCTGGGGCTGGGCAGCGGCGACCCCACCCGCGCCATTTGTTCTTCGCTGATTGCCGAGGCCTTTCAGGCGGTGGGTTACCCCATTCTGCCCATTCGGGTGGAGGCCACCGTGCTGGGCGCGCCCTGTGATGAATGCCATGAAGAACGGCTGTTGCGCCAGCATCCCAGCCTGTACGCGCCGGGAGATTTCGATATTTCCCCCTTTTTCCGTATCGTCAAGCCCACGCTGGAAATGGGTTTTGACCCGCACCGCCTGCACTGGGTGGATCCTGAACAGCTGGCGGAGCGGGAAGCCGCCTCGGCGGATGAGGCCGGTGCCGAACCGGGCGAGGCCGGTGGCGAGCGGGCCGGTTCAGCCTGAATCCCGGTGCACGGCCAGCGGCCCCCAGGCCTGGCCGGTGGGCATCAACTCGATTTGATTGATGTTGACATGGGGCGGCTGTTGCAGGGCCCAGACCACGGCGGCGGCCACATCCTCGGCGGTGAGCGGCTGGGTGCCTGTGTAGACGGCATCGGCCTGTTCCGCGTTGCCGTGAAAGCGCACCAGGGAGAATTCCGTTTCCGCCAGGCCGGGGTCGATGCAGGTGACCCGCACCGGTGTGCCCAGCAGGTCGGCGCGCAGGTTGCGGCTGAATTGTTGCACGAAGGCCTTGCTGGCGCCGTAGACATTGCCGCCGGGGTAGGCGTAGCTGCCGGCGATGGAGGCCATGTTGACCACATGCCCCCGCCGGCGGGCCACCATGCCCGGCAGAAAGGCGCGGGTGATGTGCACCAATGCCTTGCAGTTGGTGTCCAGCATGGTGTCCCAGTCTTCCAGGCGGGCCTGGTGGGCCGGTTCCAGCCCCAGTGCCAGGCCGGCGTTGTTGATCAGCTGGTCCACGGCGGCGAAGTCCGCGGGCAGGCTTTCCGGCAGGCGGGCGATGGCGGCGGTGTCGCGTATATCCATGACCAGCACATGGCAGTCGGTGGGTAGCTGTTCGGCCAGTTGCCGCAGGCGTGCTTCCCGGCGGGCCAGCAGAATCAGCCGGTGGCCGGCTTCGGCCAGTTGCCGGGCGATGGCCTGGCCGAAGCCGGAGGAAGCGCCGGTAATCAGTGAGGTGGTGCTCATGTGGATTCCCGTTGCAGCAGGGCGACGAAACGGCCCTGCATGCGGGCGCAGAGGCGGTCGTCGCTATGGCAGTGAATTTCCAGTTCCACCCGCGCCTTGCCGCGTGTTTGCAGGGTGGTGAGAAAGCCTTGCAGGCTGGCTGAGTCGATAGAGGTTTCCACGGTCATCCGGCCGGTGACCGGGGCCTGGTAGCGCAGTTCGCTCGTGTGAATCATCAGCGCCGCCGGCGGCTGGCCGGTGGCGAGATGCTGGTGTAGCAGTGACCAGCCGGCCAGGGTCATCAGGCTGGCGATGCTGCCGCCGAAGCCGGTGCCCTTGTCGTTGCGGTTGGGTTCCAGTGGCGCGGCCAGACGGATGGCCGAGCCGCTCAGGGCTTCCACCTCCAGCGCCATGCAGCGGGCCAGGGGAATTTCCGCCAGCAGAAATTGTTGCAGCTCTTCCGTGGTCATGGCGCCGGGTTGGGTTGTTGCCGCTGAATGGCCTCGATGCCGCTCAGCACGGCATCGTCCAGTTGCAGGTCCACACTGTCGATATTGGCGGCCAGTTGCTCCATGCTGGTGGCGCCGATGAGGTTGCTGGTGACAAAGGGCTGCTGGTTGACGAAGGCCAGGGCCATCTGTGCCGGGTCCAGGCCGTGTTCCCGCGCCAGGTTCACATAGGCTTCGGTGGCCTGTTGCGCCAGCGGGCCGAGGTAGCGGTAGTAGTCGGGGAAGCGGCTCAGGCGGGCCTGGGGCGGGCGTTGCCCGTGCAGGTATTTGCCGCTGAGCACGCCGAAGCCCAGCGG
>JALWTZ010000262.1 GCA_026993285.1 Lysobacterales bacterium
GGCATGGTCATCCGCCGCAGTTCGTCGATCTTGTTGCGGCCGAAACGCTGGTTGAACTCGGCGATGGAACGGTAGCTGAGCACGCCGATCTTGCGGGCCAGGCGCATGCCGGCCATGGGGTAGGTTTCGCCGTAGTACCAGCCGCCTTTCCAGTTGGGGTCGGAGCGCACCGCCTCCCGCTGCAGGGAACGGATGGCGATGGCAAAGGCGGAAGCCTGGGCGGCGGCGGACAGGATGATCAGGTTGTCCACCCGGTCCGGGTAGATCAGGGCATAGGCCAGCGCGGACATGCCGCCCATGGAAGGGCCGACAATGGTGTGGACCCGCTCGATGCCCATTTGCTGCAGGGCCAGCTTGGCGGTGCAGGCCACGTCCTCGATGCTGAGAATGGGGAAGTCCGGCCCGTAGGGCTGGCCGGTGCAGGGGTTGCTGCTGCCCGGCCCGGTGGAGCCGAAACAGCTGCCCAGGGCATTGACGCAAATGATGTGAAAACGGTTGGTATCCAGCGCCTTGCCGGGGCCGATCATGTATTCCCACCATCCGGCCCGTGGGCAGGCGGGGCTGGAAGCGGCGTGCGCATCCGGCGACATGCCGGTGAAAATCAGGATTACATTGTCCCTGGCCGCGTTCAGCTTGCCCCAGCTTTCATAGGCAATGTGCACCTCCGGCAGCACGCCGCCACGGTGCATCACATAGGGCTCCGGCAGGGCAATGGTGGGGCGGGGTTGTTCCATTTCGATCGGCTTTGCAGTCTCCGGGCTGCCTATTGTGTGGTCAGGCTCTCAGGAACACAAGCCTGCCGAAGGGAAGGCGTCAGGTGACTGTCTCCGGTTTTTCTCCGTGGATCAGTTGCCGCAACTGGCGCACATCCCAGCTTTCCTTGCGCTCCATCGAAGTGATGACCCGATTGGCCAGGGTGGTTTCGTTGATGAACACACCACCCACGACCCGGCCCTGATCCAGCACCACATGGGCCCAGCGTTGCCCGGCCAGGGTCTCCGAGGTGATGTGAACGCTTTGCGCATCACCGCGCAGCGAGCCGAAGCATTTCACATCGATGTCGGGTACTTTCAGCTGAACCACCGGGGGTGTGGCCTCGGAAGCCGGGGGCGCCGTGCCGCTGCAGATGGCTTCGGCCGCCCGCTTGCCCTGTTCCAGGCCCACCGACCACAAGCCACCGCGCCCATCCGGTGCCTGGGCGGCATCGCCTACACAATAGATATCCGGGTGAGAGGTCTGCATGTGTTCATTGACCACCACGCCCCGATCCACCTGCAAACCCGCATCCCGGGCCAGTTGCGTGCGTGAGCGAATGCCGATGCACAACAGCAGCAGATCGGCTTCCAGATAGTCATCGTTGTCCAGCAGCAGGGTCAGCCGCTGTTCCCGTGGCGGTATATGTTCGATACCGCATCCGGTGTGCACACGAATGCCCTGGGATTCCAGGAAAAAGGTCAGCAGGGCCGCGCCGGTTTCGTCCAGGAGATGGTTCATCAGCCAGGGGCCGGTGTGAATGAGGTGCACCTCCAGGCCCATTTGCACGAAGGATTGTGTGGCCTCGATGCCGAGCACGCCGCCGCCCAGGATGGCCACGGTGCGGGTCGGATGATGTTGAATCCAGTTTCTCAACGCCAGCCCATGGTCGGCATCCCGCAAGGAAAAGATGCCGGCTTGCCGGTATTGCGCATTCTCGGGCACGAAGGCATCTGCGCCGGTGGCCAGTACCAGCTTGTCATAGCGCAGGTATTCCCCCGTGCCCAGCAGCAGGACATGCCCTTCCGCATCCAGCTTGTCCACCCGGGTATTGAGCCAGAGTTCGATCTGCTGGTGCTGATCCCAGTCCCTGGGCAGCAGGTAGAGGTCTTCCAGACCGTGACGGCCATGAATGAGCTTTTCCAGTCCCATGCGGTTATAGAACGGGTAAGGCTCGCGGGTAATCAGGCTGATACGGCAGTCCGGGTCCAGCCGGCGCAATTGTTCCGCCGTGGTGGTGCCGGCAATGCCGTTACCGACAATGACATAATGCGGGCCGGTTTTTTCTTGTGGCACTTGTGTGGTATGGGTTTCCTGCAGGGCCTTGGGGTCCTGGGACAGGTCGATGCTGACCGCGCCCGTGGGCCTGCAACAGCAGGCCAGCCGTGCCTTGCCTTCCAGTCCCAGGCGTTGCAGGGTTTCCCTTTCATGCTCGCCGGGTGGCTCCAGGTTTTCCATGCCCGCGCTAATGACAATGGGATCACTGCCACACATGCCCATGCGGCAACCGGGCAGGATGGGCAGTTCGGCCGCTTCCAGCGCATCCAGCAGGGTTTTTCCCGGTTCCACGTTCAGTTCGGTGCCCGTGGACACTTCACGGACGCCATCACCAGCGGCCTGGGCCACGGCGGATTGCAGGGCAGCCATGCCCTTGCCCAGGGTGGCGGCATGCTGGCTCTGCTGGCTCTGGCGATACAGTCGTTCCAGCCACCAGCCGCGCAGGACCACGAGCAGGGCCACCAGGAGCACGGTGCCACGCAGGCCCGGCAGTACAAAAGCGGGTGCCTGGAAGGCAAACAGGTTTTCCAGCCCGTCCAGCAACAGGGATGTGCCATGCCAGTAGAACAGGGCCAGGGCTGCCATGGAAAAGAGGGCCAGCAGCTTGAACAGCGGAATACCCAGCAGATTGCGCAGCAGCAGAAACAGACCCAGCGACAGTGCCATGGGCAGGAACAGGTGATAAAGATACAGCCAGGCCGGTTCGGCGGGTTGATAGCGGGTGGTGAAAAACGCCTGGATCAGGCCAGGCAGCAGGGCCATGAAAAACAGGCGCTTGTCTCGCCACCAGGGGTCCGGATCCTCCAGGTCGCTGAACAGGCTGGCCCTGGGATTGAAGTCGTAGCAGTTTTTCTGACAGCCCAGGCAGGGTTCGCAATAGCCGTTGGGTACCAGGATCAGGGGGGCATAGCCGTAGGCTTTCTGCAGTGGCGCCAACGGGCAGAAGGTGCCGCACCAGCCACTTCGGCCCTGAAACCACCAGCCCAGGACCAGGGAGAGCACCAGTGCCAGCGTCAAGACCGTGGCCAGCAGGGGGCCATCGTGATTCAACCAGGGTTTACGGGCCAGCACGAATAGCAGAAACAGCACGATGGAGAGATAAAGCGCCAGTTTTTTCCCGTTTTCCGGCAAGGGGGTTTGCCGGCTGAAACCCAGCTCCCTCGGCAGTTGGTTCAGGGTGGCCATGGGGCAGAGATTTCTCCACAGACCCGGCACGATGGCAAAACTCAGTGGCAAAAGGGGAATCAGCACCTGCCAGAACAGTACCAACCCTTTCTCCGGCTGGAAAAACAGTAGATAGAGCTGAAAAAAGGTCAGCAGCAATGCCGCAACACGCAGGAACCACCAGCCGCCCTTGGGCAGTCGGTGAGGGATCTCCGTATAGTTGGGAAAGGCCGCTTTGCTCATCGTGGCTATTTCCCCGGCAACTTGCGAAAACGCAGGGCCAGTATGCGCCCCAGATCCAGCAGGATCTGGTGGGCCAGCTGTGGATGCTGATGGGCCAGGCGGCTCAGGCCATTTCTTGAAAGCCTGAGTACCTTGCCTTCGCTCAGGCCGCGGATGGTGGCCAGCCGTGGCAGTTGGTCGAAAAAGGCGATCTCGCCGAAGACCGAGCCCTCTTCGATGACAGCCAGTTGCTGTTCAAAACCCAGGGTACTGCGGCCCATCACCTCCACACGCCCCTGGATCAGAATATAGACACTGCTGTCTTCAGCACCGGCCTCAACCAGCACGGTGCCCGGATCAAAGTGGATCAGGCGACCCTGTTGCAGGATTTGGGCCCAATCCGCTTCACTGGCCTGTTCGAGGAACTTCGGGCTTTCATCTTCTTCCTGCCCGGGATATGCAAAAAAGCTCATCTTGCCTCCCCCGGTTGACCGTAGTGTCTGGTTACAATACTGCTAAAATCATAACAAAACAAGACAATGTCTTTGGGTGTGGCTACCGGATTACGGTATTCTTGCCTCCCCCTTGAACCTGTGCGCTTGTTCATGCGTTATCGTCGATCCGATTTTCATTTCCACCTGCCACCCGAACTCATCGCCCAGGCCCCCCTGCCGGAGCGGGGTGCTTCCCGCTTGCTGGAGTTGCGCGCGGCCGATGGCAGCCTGCACGACCGGGCCTTTCGCGAGCTGCCCGCGTTGCTCGAGCCGGGCGATGTGCTGGTGCTGAACAACACGCGGGTGCTGCCGGCCCGGCTTTTTGGCCACAAGGCCAGCGGTGGCAAGGTGGAAATCCTGCTGGAACGCATGCTGGACGAGCAACGGGCGCTGGTACAGATGAAAGCCAACCGCAAGCCGCCCGAAGGGAGCGTGATCATGCTGGAAGGCGGTGGCCAGGCGGTGCTTTGCGGGCGTGAAGACCGCTTCTTCGTGCTGCGCTTCGAACTGGACGAACCGCTGACCGACTACCTGCACCGGGCAGGGCACATGCCGCTGCCGCCCTATATTCAACGGGCAGACGCGCCGGAAGATCGCGAGCGTTATCAGACCGTCTTTGGCCGGCGGGATGGCGCCGTGGCCGCGCCCACCGCCGGCCTGCACTTTGATGAAGCCCTGCTGCGGCAACTGGCCGACCAGGGTGTGCAGCGGGCGGAAGTCACCCTGCATGTGGGTGCGGGCACCTATCAGCCGGTACAGGCCGACGACCTGGATGCCCACCGGATGCACAGCGAATGGATGGAGCTGGACGAAGCCAATTGCCGCCTCATTCAGGAAGCCCGTGCCGCTGGTGGTCGGGTGGTGGCGGTGGGCACCACGGCGGTGCGGGTGCTGGAAACCGCCGCCAGGGACGGCCAGCTCCGGCCCATGTCCGGCGAGACGGACATCTTCATCCGCCCCGGATACCGCTTTCGGGCGGTGGACGCCCTGCTCACCAATTTCCACCTGCCGGAATCCACCCTGATCATGCTGGTGGCGGCCTTTGCCGGCTACGAACGCACCATGGCGGCCTACCGGCACGCGGTCCAGCAGGGCTATCGTTTTTTCAGCTATGGCGATGCCATGTTTCTCAACGGACGCTATGACCATGAAATTTGAACTGCTGGGCCGGCACGGCATGGCCCGTCGCGGCCGCGTGCATTTTGAACGGGGCGTGGTGGAAACCCCCGCCTTCATGCCCGTGGGTACCTATGGCACGGTCAAGGCCATGACCCCGGAAGAGGTAGCCGCCACCGGCGCGCAGATCATTCTGGGCAACACCTTCCACCTGATGCTCAGGCCCGGCATGGAAGTGCTGCAGGCTTTCGGCGGCCTGCATGATTTCATGCACTGGTCCGGCCCCATCCTCACCGACTCCGGCGGTTTCCAGGTCTGGTCACTGGCGGAAAACCGCAAGATCAGCGAAGAAGGCGTGACCTTCCGCTCACCGGTGGATGGCAGCCGCATCTTCATGGGGCCGGAAGAATCCATGGCCATGCAGCGGGCGTTGAACGCCGATGTGGTGATGATCTTCGACGAATGCACGCCCTATCCGGCCACGGAAAACCAGGCTGCCGAATCCATGCGCCTGTCCCTGCGCTGGGCGGCCCGCAGCCGCCAGGCCTTCGACCGGCTGGAAAACCCCAACGCCCTCTTTGGCATCGTCCAGGGCGGCATGTACGAAAAGCTGCGGCAGGAATCCGCCGAAGGGCTGCAGGCCATCGGTTTCGACGGCTACGCCATCGGCGGGCTTTCGGTGGGTGAACCGGCCGCCGAGCGCGAGGCCGTGCTGGAAGCCACCACCCCGCTGCTGCCCGAAGACCGCCCCCGCTACCTCATGGGCGTGGGCAAGCCCGAAGACCTGGTGGAAGGCGTACACCGGGGCGTGGACCTGTTCGATTGCGTCATGCCCACCCGCAACGCCCGCAATGGTCACCTGTTCACCCGCTACGGCGTGGTCAAGATTCGCAATGCCAGCCACCGCCACGCCACCGGCCCGGTGGACGAAAGCTGCGACTGCTACACCTGCAAACACTACTCCCGCGCCTATCTGCACCACCTGGACCGCTGCCGCGAAATACTCGGCGCCCGGCTGAACACCATCCACAACCTGCACTACTACCAGACCCTGATGCGGGAAATCCGCCAGGCGCTGGATGAGGGAGAGTGGGCAATTTTTCGTGATCAATTTTACAGAAAATATTCTGGAAAGATGTTTTTATAGAAACAAATGGCCTCGAATCTGTATATACTCTAATGGCAGAGGCTCTTTTCTATAATCAAGAAATAATTCATGGTTTTTTGGTATGTTTGTTTTTGCAATTACAGTAAGTTTTTTTCTGTCAATGTAGCAATTAGGATTCCTAGAATGGTTGATGAGGCCATATGTGGTTCTGTACTTTCTGTATAGAAAAACATCGGCACTTAAGGCATTCCATTCTCCTTGAAGATTTTTGTAGGGGTATTTGTTTTTATTAATTATATCTCCGTACAGTTTAAAAAGTACAGTGTTTTTTTCTAACTGTATCTTTGAGAATATCCCAAAGCCATGGACGCTGCTCTTTTTTGTTTCTAAATTATTGTTTAGGCTTATTGATTGTATAACGGATCCGGTTAGATATACTGAGTTGATTTTATTTCCTAAGCCAACATAGACAAATTTTTCAGTTAGCCTTTTGTTTTTATAAAGACATGGCGCATTAGATATAAAAAAAACTCTTAAGTCGGGTATGTCCATGCAAAACCTTTCTAAAGCATGGATTTTATTGCACTGATGAGAGAGTATAAGCACCCTCTTTGGTTTTTTTTCTTTTATTGATTTTATTATTTCCTTGATATCTCTGTATATAAAGATGTTTGTATTTGTTAACTTTGATATTTTATCTATTTCTCTTAACGGCTGCGTTGTTGGTAATGGCTGAAAGCACAGCAAATCATCGCTGCCAACATCAGAAAGAAATTGTTTTATAAACTCTTGTTCAGTCATGCTTGGACCTGGAAAATAAAATGTTGGCGCAATATTGATTTAAGGTTGATGTTTCTTGTTGTTTTTTCTTAATAGTTCCTTGATTATTGGCGTTAATATAAAAGGAGATAGAAGTGCAATGAGAGCTAAAACAACCGCATCAGTTAGTAAGAATATTTCCTCATGGCTTGCTTGGTGTAGTTGAAAAGCATCATAGGCAATGCTATATACTGCGGTTAACTGTAAGAAGGCTATTATTGATAATCCAGCATTAATCTTTCTCCCTTGAATCTCTATTATGTCGTTATATGTTTTGTTTATGTATTCATTTTGCACTTCAAATATTTGATTAATCATTTCAATGTCATCATTCATGTGCCATAATTCCTCAGTTTCTGAGAATAACTTGTAGTACTTTGGGTAAAGGCTTGACTTGTAAGTTTTGTATAGCAAAATATGCTTATGGTACTGCATTTTATAGATCTCAAACCTCCTGAGATCTTGTTGCGATATTTCGTTTATTATTGTGAAGTTTTGCATTTTATTTTGAAAGTAAGTTTTATAAAATCTAAATTGGTAGAAGTAAGTCTGCAACATAAATAGCATGAATAATGTTTTTTTGTTGTGCTCTGTTGGCATGTTGCTTATTAGCGCATAGTTCCATCCTATGTAAGAAAAATTTTCATGTTTTTGGCTGTGTTTAATTTTATTTTCTGATCTGGAAATGTCTTCTTCGTTTGTGAATAGCTTATATGGATCTTTTATCTTGGATCCTTTTGTAATTATAAGTGGGTAATAGGAGTCTGATGTTAATTCTATTTCTTCATTGCAAATAGCGTCTTTTCCTATTAATATGTTAAGCGTATGTTTTGCGATATTTATTATTTTTATTTTTAGGCGTTTATTAATGTCTTTTAGGTTTAGATTTTCTATTATGTCTCTATTGTTCGTTATTAGCTCAATATATTTATCTATATCAATGTTATCGTTTAATTCGGATTCAATATTATAAACAACCATTAGGTTGTGATTTTCATCTTTTATTAGTTCTGTTTGATATGTTGTTTTTATTCCGTTGAAAACAGTTGTTCCATACTCCTTTATGGCATGGTGACGCATTATTTCCCCATTGCTTTCATTTGATAATGCTAAAACAGGGTCAAAAAAGAAGGTATCTTTTGAGGGTGTCTTTTTATCTATGTTTCTCCAGCCGGAATCGATAAGCTTCTGTTGTGACTTTTTGTCTTTATTTATGGCGGTTGTTATTTCCTCCATTGATCGTCCGTGAACATGACGAAATTGGAGTGGTGTTAGTAGTATGATCTTAACTTTAATCATGTTTCTTTGGTTAGTTTTCTATAATATGTTATTGATGAGATTGTTCGGTTTATTATTACTGTTCGGCTTATTATTACTTTTTTCTTAATTAACTATATTTCTTTGCTTTACCCTAATTATGCCCCGGAAATAATGTTAGTACAAGCCATTTCTTAACTTTACCAACACATCGACGCGGCCCTTGTGGTCAGCTTTGCCGGTGCGCAGGAAGCCCTGTTCGCACTGAGCCATGCGCTATTGCCGGCAGGCGAAACCCTGGCGGTGCTGACACCGGCCTTCCAGCCACTGGTACACACCTTTGCCGAACGTGGTTGCCGGGTGAAGACGGTGCCGTTGCAGCCCGAGCAGGGCTGGGCTATGGACTGGAACCGGCTGGAAACCGTGCTGCAACAAGGCTGCCGCCTGTTGATCATCAACTACCCGCATAACCCCACCGGTACGCTGCTGACGCGGGCGGAGCTGGAGCAACTGGTTGCACTCTGTGACCACCATGGCTGCCGCATTCTCTCCGACGAGGTCTTCCGTGGCCTGGAGCACGAGCCAGAAACCCGTCTGCCGGCCCTGTGCGATCTGCACGAACAGGCGGTCAGCGTCGGCGTGTTCTCCAAGGCCTACGCCCTGCCGGCCCTGCGCATCGGCTGGGTGGCCAGCCGGGACAAACAACTGATACAGCGGCTGCAGGTGATCCGTGGGCAAATATCCATCTGCAACAGCCTGCTGGATGAACAACTGGCCGTGCGGGTGCTGGCCCAAAGCGAGGCGATACTGCAGTACAACCGCCGGCGTATCCGCCGCAACTGGAAAGCCCTGCAAGCCTGGATGGAAAGTCACACCGATACGCTGCACTGCCTGCCACCGGCAGCCGGCTGCTGTGCCTTCCCGTGCTTTCGCGACGGCCGGGATGCCGAAGGGCAGGCAGAACAATGGATTCAACAGCAAGGCCGGATGGTATTACCGGGCCGCCTGTTTCTCGGCCCGTCATCCGGTTTTCGGGTGGGTTTCGGTTTCGATGATCATATGCGATATTATCCGGAAATATAAAACAATAAATATAGCTGTATACAAAAAAACGGTCGGGTGTATTGATCGAGAAATGCTTGACAAAATACAAATGCTCAATAAAATGGCTAGCGCATTAAATAAAATGCATGGAATCAAAGGATAACAAGGGGTATCATCATGAAGCACAGCACAGCACAGCACAGCACAGCACTAAACTAAACCTTTCTCCGCTACTTGTTGTTTCCCTTCTTTTGGGTCTCTCTTTTTATTCTGAACTGGCTTTTTCCCTGCCAAGGCGCAATGTCTATCAGTGCTATACAATTAATATTGAAAATGAGAATGGAATAGTCCTGGATTCATTCACGGGTTGTACTCCACAAATTCGAGCCATTGTGAGTGATATCAATCACTATAACGGTCAATATCCCAGCAATCTTCAATATGGATCAGAACTCGTCGGACTCATGAGTGATGCATTGAGAGATCGGCTAATAAGAGAGCTGGATCAGATGCTGGAGAATGTTTCACTACGCGGGCCAATTACCTTGAGAACAGCCAGAACCGTGGAAACCGTGATTCAACCGAATAGTTTTCCAGATCAGTTTTCTAGCTATCGATGTGGCGAATCCATCATGCATGACCAAGCGGCAACTGCAGCAATCAAGAATCAGTTGAATACGAGCATATTGGGATTGGGCTTGATCTTTGATGTGAGGTTTCCTGCCGGCGGGAGACGGTTGTATGAGATCAGTGCACCTATTGGAACGGTTGCAGTCAGCGGATTGGGACCATGTTTCTAAAAGAAAAATCCTTGAACAGGTTGTTTCTGCTGTTGTTGTTGGCAGGTAGCGGGTTGTTTTTTCTGTCCGACTATAGGCACAATGCTGATCAAACGATAGTACATACGCCAGCAGTGGATGCTAAGTCACATAAACTGAGCAAGACCCGTAGTCCTGTCAGCAATCACTATGAATCAACCAAGCCACCAGCACAGCAGGATATACCGGTGCTTGTTTCCAGTAGAGAACAGTACGGGCCTAATGCTTACAAGCCCTATGCGCAGCTGTCACGAAGAGAGAAACTTGCTGAGTTGCGCCGTTGTTTTAAGATAGAAAATGGTGGTGTCATTGTATTAAAGGAATTTCCATATTTCAGCGCAAATCCACCCGATACTGAAGGGCAAAGGAGAATAAATCAGGCGTTGGAAAGGATAGCCGACTATTGCTCTGGTTTTGATGGCTGGTTTATTGACGGCCTGATGACGGATGATGCGTTTAGGAATAGCCTGCCGGTTTTGTCAGATAAAATTGAAACTCAGGAAGAGTGGGATGCTTATATAGAGCATCTGGAACAACAATTGTATGAATCAACTGGCATGGATGTGGATTTTCTTGACCAAGTGGATGAAGATGGAGTGCCTGAAGATCATTATCGCGCATCCTTGTTTTTTGTAGCTATGCTTGCAAGCGATATCTGGAATCCATTCGAAATGGACTGGGAGTCCATTGGTTATTTTAATCGTGTGATATTAAGCTATTTTTTTGATAAGCTTAAACCTGATAACTTCTATGTTGTAATTAATAGTCTGACTGCTTATGATATACCCTTACCATACAGAGATAAAAATGAATATTTGGATGTTATTTATAGCATTGCCATCTTGTACCGCTGTAGACTAGGAAGGCCGGAGTGTGCTTGGGGAAGCTATTTTACGATCGAGTCTTGTGCAAGCGGTGAATATGCCTGTGGAAGATCAGCAGAAGAATATATTTTATTTCGTTATTCACCCATGAAGATGCTCTTTCTGAATGCTGTGGTCGATTTGATGTTTCAGGTCAGCCAGCAATCCGAGGCTGTACCCTAAGCAGGTTTGCTATGAGCCTTGTTCAGCTTGGGTTTTTAACCATACAGGAACTGCGGCAGTATAGTATTCCCCTAAACCCTACCATCAGCAAGACCAGCAGGATAAACTCCTGTCCCGGATCCAGTCCCATCCCTGGCAAGGCATGGTCTGTCACAGCCGTGTGTGTTTTGATCGCGGAGTGGTGGAAATTCCTGTCTTCAGGCCGGGGGTGCTTATGGCACAGTTAAGGCCATGACCCTGGCATAAGTGGCCGTAAGATGAATTAAGAGATCGGTTGCCAAGAGAGCTTGATCAGAGGCTGGAGAATGTTTCACTACGCGGGCCAATTACCTTGAGAACGGCCAGAACCGTGGAAACCGTGATTCAACCGAATAGTTTTCCAGATCGGTTTTCTAGCTATCGATGTGGCGAATCCATCATGCATGACCAAGCGGCAACTGCAGCAATCAGAAGTCAGATTAGTTCTGGTACTTTGCGTCTGGGTCAAGTATATGACGTCCGCTTCCCTGCCGGGGGAAGAAGGTTGTATGAGGTCAGTGCGCCTAATGATTCAGTGGCAGTCAGTGGTTTGGGCCCATGTTTCTAAAAGATAAAACGATCTACAGGCTAGTGATACTACTGCTTCTGGCAGTTAGCTGGTTTGTGTTTCTATCCAATGAGGGTCGGGATGGCGATCGACCCTCATCGCCTACGCAAACAGTGAAAGAGCCAGTATCACAACCACACAAGGTGGCCAGGCCTGTCCGTCATCAACCCGTTTCAACCAAAGCACTGGCACAGCAAGAGATGCCGGTGCTTATTCCAAGGAGTCAGCATGGTCCCGGCGGGCACAAGGCCTATGCGCAGCTCTCCCGAAGCGAAAAACTCGCCGAGTTACACCGCTGTTTCAAGATCGAAAATGGTGGTGTCGTTGTACCCAAGGAGTTTCCAGATTTCAGCGCAATCCCTCCCCCCGGTACCGAAGGAGAAAGGCGAAGGGATCAGGCATGGGAGAGGATGGCTGACTATTGCTCCGGTTACGATGGTTGGTTTATTGAAGAGCTGATGGCGGATGATAATCTACGTGATGAAATACCAGCTTTATCTGGGAGGCGGCAGACGAAGGAGGATAGCCATGCTTATGTTGAGCAGTTGACACAACATTTACATGAGTCAACGGGTATGGATGTTGATTTTCTAGACCAGGTGGATGAAGAGGATGTTCCGGAAGATCGTTATCATACAGTCTTGTTATTTGCGGGCATGCTTGCCAGTGATATCTGGGATCCGTTTGAGATGGATGTCGAATCTTTCGATTATTATTATGGTGCAATATTGGGTTTCTTCTATACGAAGGTCAGGCCTGATAACTTTCTTTCAATTATTCGTGGTTTGGTCCCCTACCAGTTATATAATCCAGTCAGAAATGAACGAGATTATGAGTGGTTGCTTTTAGATATTGCGATCTTGTATCGTTGCCGCCTGGGTAGACCGGAATGTGAATGGGGAAGTTATTTTACGATCAAGTCTTGTGCGATCAGTGAATACGCCTGTGGCAAATCAACCGAAGAGTATATTCAGTTCCGTTACTCGCCCATGGATATACTCTTTTTAAATGCTGTGGTCGATCTGATGTTTCAGGCCAGGCCGTAATCCGGTTATACCTTGCGGTCAGTTCGGTTATGAATTGTATTTGTTGATGTTTAAAACATCCCTGTAGTTGTGATGGTATAGCATTGCTATAAACCCGAAGGTCAAACCACCCAGCGCCACAAACCCCTGCGCCAGATCCAGCCCTGCCGCCGGCAGGGCCATGCCCAGCCCGGCGGCCAGTACCATGAACAGGGCGTTGAGTACATTGTTGGCGGCGACCATGCGCGAGAGGCGGGCGTGGTCGGCCCGTTGCTGCAGCAGGGTGTACATGGGCACCACAAACAGCCCGCCGCTGAGGCTCAGGCCCAGCAGGGCCAACCCGATATGTGTCAGGCCCGGTTGTTGCAGCCAGGTTGTCACAGGCAGTATCCCGGTTTGCAGCGGTGGCGAGGCAAGGCCCAGGCCCAGGGTGAACAGGCTCAGGCCCAGCAGGCCGGTCAGTGCCAGTGTCCGCAGCGGGAATTTTTGGCTCAGGCGGGCGCAGAGCAGGGCGCCGGTGGCGATGCCCACGGCAAAAACCAGCAGCAACAGGCCGGTGCTGCTTTCATCGCCGCCCAGATGCCAGCGGTTCCAGGCCGGTAGCTGGGTGAGCACGAAGGCGCCATAGAACCAGAAGAAGGAGATGCCCAGCACCGGCTGGTGGATGGCACGGCTGTGCCAAAGTTCGCGCATCAGCGTATGCAGGGCGCGGCACAGGTGAAAATCCACCATCATGGTGGGGTTGGCGGCGGGAATGGCGGGAATGGCCAGGCTGACCAGCCAGCCGGCCAGTGCCACTGCCAGTACCAGCCCCATCAACACGCCCGGCAGGCCGTCCATGGCCGCCAGCAGGCTGGCGCCCAGCGTGCCCAGCAGAATGGCGAGAAAGGTGCCGGTTTCCACCAGCGCGTTACCGGCGGGCAGTTCTTCCGCTTGCAGGCAGTCTGGCAGCAGGCTGTATTTGACCGGGCCGAAAAAGGCCGATTGCAGGCCCATGAGAAAAACACCGCTCAGCAGCAGTACCGGACTGGCTTGCCAGAAGGCCAGCGCGGCAAAGCCCATGACCAGTATTTCGTTGAACTTGACCCAACGGATCAACCGGCCCTTGTCCAGCCGGTCGGCCAGTTCGCCGGCAATGGCGGAGAACAGGAAAAAGGGCAGTATGAACAGCCCGGCCGCCAGGTTGACCCACCAGCGACTGGTTTCCACATCTTGGCTCAGCCGGTAGATGAAATACAGCGCCAGCCCGTTCTTGAACAGGTTGTCATTGAGCGCCCCCAGGGCCTGTACCCAGAAAAAGGGGCCAAAGCGGCGGGAGCAGAGCAGTTTCCACATGCGCGAACGCTAACGCATCGGGCATCCTGCTGGCAAATGATTCCGGCAAACCCGTATACTGCCGCTCATGTTTCGCAAGCTGCGCATACTTATACTCTTGCTCATTCTGCTGGGGGTGGCGGTACCGGCGGCGTGGTACCACTACAAGCTGTGGAGCTGGAAACAGCCCATCGTGGTGGCGGTGATTCCCATCGCCGGGGATGACCACCCTGCAACGGCACGGCATATTGCGGAATTGCGAGCGGATGATTTCATCCCCGTGGAGCAGTTTTTCAGCCGCGAGGCCAGCCGCTATGGCTTTCACCTGCTGCGGCCCATTCGCATGCAGTTGCGTGAGCCGGTGGACAGCCTGCCGCCCGATCCGCCAGAAGCGCACGGCATCATCAACATGGTGGAATGGTCCTTGCGTTTTCGCTGGTGGGCGGCCCATCAGGCACCACAATATGGCATGGAACCGGCGGATCTGACCCTGTTCATGGTCTACCGCACGCCATCGAAACGGGTGGAATACAGCCATTCCTACGCCTTGAGAAAAACCCGTGCCGGGGTGGTGAAAGCCTTTGCAGGCCGCAAGTGGCGCGGGCGGAATCAGGTTGTGCTGGTGCATGAGCTGCTGCATTTGTTCGGTGCCAGCGACAAGTATGATCTGGAAAGCGGCCAGCCGCTGTTTCCCCATGGCTATGCCGACCCGGAACAGCAGCCCTTGTATCCACAGCACATGGCCGAGATCATGGCCGGGCGCATCCCTCTGGGGCCGCAGCGGTATATACTGGCCGACCATTTGAACCAGGTATTGATCAACCGTTTTACCGCCGTTGAAATCGGCTGGCAGGAGGAACCGTGAGCAAGCCTGAAAAGCCGGCCATCTCCCTGGCTGTTGCCGGCCCGTCGGAGCAGGGGCCGGAGAACAGCCTGCGCCTGAACATGCTGACCGGCGAACTGCCGCCGGATTCCTTCCAGCGGGTGGCGGATGCGGTCCAGCAACAGGCATACGAACCGGGCCAGCTGATTTTTCAGCAGGGAGACCTGGCCGAGCATTTTTTTCTGGTGGTTCGGGGAGAGGTCAAGCTCTATCGCCTTTCGCTGGAAGGGCAGGAGAAGATTATCGACATGATCCGTCCCGGTGAAACCTTTGCCGAGGCGGTGATTTTCACCAGCCAGCTGGGTTACCCCGTGCATGCGGAAGCGGTTGGAACCACCACGCTGCTGGCCATTCCGGCACGGGTGTATCTGGAAGAGCTGCTGAAAAGCCCGCAGAGCTGCATGAACCTGCTGGCACGCATGAGTCGCCGCCTGCATCAGCAGGTACAGGAAATCGACCGGCTCACCCTGCATTCGGCCACCTATCGCCTGTTGCACTTGTTGCTGGAAGAAATTCCCAGCCATCAGCAACAGGCGGAGAAAGTCACCATTCGCACCCCCAAGCATCTGATAGCATCCCGTCTGGCCATCAGCCCGGAAACCCTTTCCCGCCTCTTGGGCAAGTTGCGCAAGCAGGGTTTGATCGAGAACCACAAGAACGAAATCGTGCTGCTGGATGTGGGCGAGATCCGCCGCTATTTTACTTCGGGGGGTTGAGCAGATCCATCTTGATATACATCAAGGTGACGGGCACGCACCTTGAATACCGTAGTCACCGTCGGGCCGATTGTGGCCTGCTTTTCTACGGAGGTTATCAAGATGAAACGTTCCACCCCTTATGTTCGCACGCTGTTGGCGGGTGTGGTGACAGCCATTCTCGGCTGCGGCACAGCCCTGGCCGGTGATGGTACGCCGCCGGACAAGGCAACCACTGATTATGAAAGCGCGGCCACGGCCGTGGACCCCGCGCTGACCAAGGACATGATTTCCTCGGATGGCCCACCCATGACCAAGGCCGAGTTTGCCAAGGGCAAGAAGATCTTCTTCGAACGTTGTGCCGGCTGCCATGGCGTGTTGCGCAAGGGTGCCACGGGCAAGCCACTGACCACCGACATCACCCGCAAGCGGGGTACGGAATATCTCAAGGCCTTCATTACCTACGGTTCTCCGGCCGGCATGCCCAACTGGGGCACCTCCGGAGAGTTGAGCGAGGCGGATATCGATTTGATGGCCCGCTACCTGCAACATGAGCCGCCACAGCCGCCGGAATGGGGCATGAAGGCCATGATGGATTCCTGGAAGGTCTATGTGCCGGTGAAGGACCGCCCGAAGAAGAAAATGAACAAACTGAATCTGGATAACCTGTTTTCCGTCACCCTGCGGGATGCGGGCCAGATTGCCCTGATTGACGGCGACAGCCACAAGATCGTCAAGGTGATCGATACCGGTTACGCCGTGCACATTTCCCGCCTGTCCTCTTCCGGTCGCTACCTGTTCGTGATCGGCCGCGATGCCCAGGTGGATCTCATCGACCTGTGGATGAAAGAGCCCACCAAGGTGGCCACCATCAAGGTGGGTCTGGAAGCCCGTTCGGTGGAAACCTCCAAGTACAAGGGCTATGAAGACAAGTATGCCATTGCCGGTTCCTACTGGCCGCCGCAGTACACCATCATGGACGGCGATACCCTGGAGCCCCTCAAGATTGTCTCCACCCGGGGCATGACCGTGGATACCCAGGAATACCACCCGGAACCGCGTGTGGCTGCCATCGTGGCTTCGCACCAGCATCCGGAGTTCATCGTCAACGTGAAGGAAACCGGCAAGATCCTGCTGGTGAACTACGAAGATGTGGAAAACCTGTCGGTGACCACCATTCCCGCCGCCCGCTTCCTGCATGACGGTGGCTGGGATTCCACCCATCGCTACTTCCTCACCGCGGCCAACAAGTCCAACAAGATTGCGGTGGTGGACTCCAAGGACCGCGAGCTGGAAGCCCTGATTGATGTGACCAAGATCCCGCACCCGGGCCGGGGCGCCAACTTTGTCCATCCCAAATATGGACCGGTATGGGCCACCAGTGCACTGGGCAATGATCATGTCACCCTGATTGGTACCGATCCGGAAAAACACAAGCAATATGCCTGGAAGGTGGTGGAAGTGCTGAAAGGCCAGGGTGGTGGTTCCCTGTTCGTCAAGACCCATCCCAAATCCAGCCATCTGTATGTGGACACACCGCTGAACCCGGACAAGAAGATCAGCCAGTCGGTGGCCGTGTTCGACATCAATCATCTGGACAAGGGCTACAAGGTGCTGCCCATCGGCAAATGGTCCGGTCTGGGCAAGGGTGTGATGCGTGTGGTGCAGCCCGAGTTCAACAAGAAGGGTGATGAAGTCTGGTTCTCGGTCTGGAACGGCAAGGAAGAGAAATCCGCCATTGTGGTGGTGGATGACAAGACCTTGAAACTCAAGACTGTCATCAAGGATGACCGCATGGTGACACCCACCGGCAAGTTCAATGTGTACAACACGGTGCACGACATTTACTGAGTTGAACCCTCCTGTCGGGCAAGCGGCCCGACAGGTTGACCCTCGAGATTCATCGAGCCATTCCGCTCCCGCTTCGAGCGGGGGCGGTTTTCTACCGGGAGAGCACTATGGCTGCAGCATCGAAAGTCTGGCTGGTGGGCGCGGGTCCGGGTGATCCGGAACTGTTGACCGTCAAGGCCCAGCGCCTGTTGCGCGAGGCGGACGTGGTGGTTTATGACCGGCTGGTCAGCCAGGCCATACTCGGGCTGATTCCCCGTGGCGTGCAGCTGATCTACGCGGGTAAGGCCTGTGGCAACCACAGCATGGCGCAGGAAGATATCAACCGCATGCTGGTGCGTCTGGCTCAAAGCCGTTCCCGTCGTATCGTGCGCCTGAAAGGCGGCGACCCCTACATTTTTGGCCGGGGCTCGGAAGAAGCCCGGGCCCTGCAACGCGCCGGCATCCCCTTCGAAGTGGTGCCGGGCATTACCGCCGCCCAGGGCGCGGCGGCCAGCGCCGGTATTCCCCTGACCCATCGGGGCATGGCCCGGCGCTTTCAACTGATTACCGGCCATTTCCAGCAGAACCAGCCCTGGTCCGTGCAGGAAGCGGCCCTGGCGGATAAACAACAAACCCTGGTGTTCTACATGGCACTGGGGCAACTGGAATCGATACGCGCTGCCCTGTTGCGTGCCGGTCGAGCGCCGGATACTCCGGTGGCACTGGTGGAACAGGCCACCTTGCCAAACCAGCGGGTATTGCAAACCACCATCAGCGAAATGGTCGACGCGGCCCGGCGTGCCGAAGTGGAACCGCCGGCACTGGTGATGGTGGGCGAAACCGTGCGGCTGGCCCGGGAGCTGGGTGGGCGGCAGCAGAAGATGCGGGAGGAACAGGCCCGTGTATAGGCGCCGCTTTGGGTTGATGTTGCTGCTGTTGTGCCAGCCCTGGGCGCTGTTGGCCGCGGATACGGCGGCCATCAGCCCGCAGCGGGCGGCGGAACTGGATGCCCTGCTGCATCAGGATTGTGGCTCCTGCCACGGCCTGCGCCTGACCGGCGGTCTGGGCCCGGCCCTGACCCGCGAGGCACTGGCCGGCAAGCCGCCGGCCCTGTTGGCGCAGACCATCCGTGACGGCCGCCCCGGCACGCCCATGCCGCCGTGGAAGCCCATTCTCAGCGAAGCGGACATTCAATGGATGGTGGAAACCATCCAGAACTACGAGGCACCGAAATGAAAGCATGGTTTTGGCTCTGGCTGATCCTTGGGCTGCCATCGGTACAGGCGGTGGAAGACTGTGCCTGTCGCGGCACGGGAGACCTGGGCGTGGTCATCGAACGCGCCGATGGCGCGGT
>JALWTZ010000263.1 GCA_026993285.1 Lysobacterales bacterium
TGAGTTTGGAACATCAGAAACCACAAGCACAAACAACTCAAAGGCGCTGTCCAGCTGAATCTGTTTATCCCCTATGCGGATGGGCATAGCTTGAGGTGGTTCAATCATCCTGAACACAATATTAGGTACTGGCACAATCCCAACTAAAACGGGTAGCAATATAGGTCTTCGTACAACTGGCGACCATTCGGCGCTACCGACTCAGGGTTCTGGCAGGCTGACCCGACCACAGGGCAGTTGACACTCAGCCTATGCACCATTCCTTCTGTTCTATCCGGGCTACTGCATGATCTTGAGACCCTAAAAATGGCTGCGTAACCAACCTGTGGCTGGATTTCATCCATTGATTGCGTTTACCTAAAACGCCAACTTGTCAATCTCATGGCATCGGCACCTGTGTGCCGGGTGCAACACGGTTGTGCAATGATGCTTCCTCGGCTGTCAAACAGTAGCAGCTACCATTCGAATGGCTGTATCGGCCAGCCGGTTGGTAACGGAAGTCGGCAAAGCCCTTCTCCCTGCAAATGTCGGCACAACGGTGTGCGTTCGAGCTGACCAGGTACAAAGCACCGGCAATGCCCAGCAGCAAAATGATCAGCGTGTACCGGTTAAGTAACGCGTCGAACCGTATAGGTATATGTGGTGGTGTGGTCATGATTTACGCTCATTACAGATACCTTAACGAAAAAGGGGCAGCTCTATTAGCATAATAGAATTCAACAAAGAAAGCACATCACCGAGAATCCTTTTATAGAAGGAGCAACGCATTACTGCAGCGACAACTTATGCAATGATTATAAAGCCAAAATAGCTCACTGATACTCCTTGGGCCGCCATAATATTTTCCTTCAGATATCGTGATTATGCATTTATTAATCTTCACTTTTTTCATCATTCACAAAATTAGAGGGATTGGGTGTTTGTGCATCATGGCTTCTCTTAACGACTAAGCTCACCGGCGGCAATGGAGCGCAGCGGAATTGCCGTCCGGTGCAGCGCCTTGTTCGGCGATCCCCAAAAATTCACATAGAATCCTTACTCGTTCCTTTATTGAATTAGAATCATTGGTTCCCTGCTGAGAAAGCCTATCAAATTCTAATAAATCATAATTAGCTGTGGTAATATCTTCTTCTGCATTTTTGCGATTCTGAATCAGAGAGTCATAAAATCTAATTAACGATGTCCTATTAAATTTATCGAACATGTCGTTTTTCAAAGCCTCTTTGGCAACAAGATAAAAAATAGGAATTGGAGTTTGCGCTTTTAATAATCTATCATTATTTTCAAATACTGAGGTTAACGGTGTTAGAACTGATTCAACATTACTTTTAAACCTGGCAATTTCCCCTTCATTACCATTTTCTCTATACTTACGAACCATAGCATCTAGAAATGGTTTTTTTGTATCAATAATTCTATTTTTAGTTGTTATCGCTTCTTCTATAAATATCAATTTAGCAGCAACCTCTCTATGCTGATAGCGGTTATTCTTAAAAGCAACCTTATCAGCAAAGAATTGATGTTCAGAAATATCGCGGATTAAAGTAGCCATCGGCCCACCTATAGCATTCCGTTTTTCTGCAGCATTAAGGGGGACAGCCTCATTTAACCTAGAGAACATATCCTCAATTAGATCAATTTCGTCTGTTTCTACAATTATAATAGGAAGATTAAATGAATCAAATCTGATCTTTAATTTAGGATAGTGAGTTGCCAAATCACTATATTTCATACCACCCGCGGCTATTGATTCGTCTGCCTGGTAAACAAAATCATCAGATAATGCAAACTCTCCTTCAATAAACCCCCATATTGTTTCAAGCCGTTGACGACCATCAATTATGGCATAGTTATATGAGGTTCCGGTTTTTTCTTTAAATGTTATAGATAATGCATGGAAGTATAATTTGGGGATGTCATAATCATTAAGAATTGAATCGATAAGTAATTGTTTTTTTTCTTTTGTCCATACGCCGCCTTCTCGCTGATATTCTGGAGAAATATTTATTTCATCCTTTTCGGAGTTAAGCCTTAAAATGGCACTATTTTGCATGGGATATGTTTTAATTATGTTCATTGCCATCTCCTAAATCCCATAAGACAGGCTTTCAAGTTCAGGGAAAAGCTGAAATCTGGAAATTCCTAACAGCTTCAGTTCATTATTAATACTTTCTTTATGTTCTGCTGGAATCAAATATCTCCACACATGATCTATTTGAGAGCCAGGCAATCCTACTCTTTCGATAAAAATGTTTTCCCTATGTGAAATAGTAAACACTCCTTGCTGCGCTTGCATTCGTGAGCTATTACGTGGAGCTATTGCTGCCATGGGATAAAGTTTTGAGCTTCTCTCTCTAGCGATAGTAGATGGCAAATAATTTTGCATATGCTCGTCCTCAAAAGACGGAATTTCAAATTCAAAATCTGGTCTATAGTTACTTTTTTCATTCAGAACACAAGGCAACAGTAGCCATAAAGCTCCATCGCTGTCATTATTACTATTCACCGCAAAATAAATTGCAGATAATGGACTTTCCGACCAATCTAAAAGTCGAGTTGGCACCGAATGATGTTGCATGATAAAAAGCCAATCAAATTCACTTTTTGGACGGTGATCAAGAATGTAGGTAGCATTTTGCTTAAAACGGTTGATTAAATAGTTTTCTGAAACCTCATTGTTCTCTCGCATTAAACGTGGTTCCAAATGCCATTCAGACTTTGACTGCCCTCTAAACCAAACCGGTCCTTGATAATCTCCTATATCGACCTTCATAACTTCTATTAACTCACCAATCGATGATATAGGCTTATCTTCTATTCTCATGTCTTATCCTTTATACGCCGAACGACTGCCATAACCGGACCCAAAAAGCGAAGCGCAGCACAGCTTTTTGGGATCTGAGTTTATGGCTTTGTTAGACAACTTTATATCGCATCAACAAAGTGGAAAACATGTCCTTTTTGTTTTGCACCACAAATAACAACATCGACAGTGTAATAAACAAACCCTTAGCTGTTTTTAATACATCACTTATCTGCTTTGTTGTGTATGTGATGTTATCATGTGTATAAAATGCTTGTAGAATCGGTCCTGTTCCATGACTAAAAAATGAGAACTTTTCATAGCTTGCCATATTGCGTTTGGTAAACTGAGAAAAAGCTCCGCCAAATTCTTTACCATGCGCCTGAATATAGGATTCCAATTGCTCCACCATTTTGAAGAAACTCGGATACTTGGCTTTTCCACAAAGCAAATCATCAACACTGCCACCCCTATTTTTTACAATGAACTCCACATAATAGCTTTTCACATACAGCTCAAGCATTGTTCTTAACAGCAGGATTGCTGAAGAATAATGATTCGACTTCACGAGAATAAATAATGATTCGAGATGGGAACAAAATAGTCGAAAGTATACGTGATTAATTTTTTTATATTCGCTATCTAAATCAATACCCTTTGTATCAATATACTCATGTACTAGAACAAAAGCCTCTTCTATTTCGTTGAGAATGTGCTTAATTTGGGATTTATTCACTTTCCTTATTGTTCGGTTTTTCAATGTCTAACGCTTGGGCTCAGGGGCGGCAAAAAGCAGAGCGAGTAACGAGCGGCGCTTTTTGACGTCCCTTGGAGCCCATTGTTATGTGCTACTTGTACCCATATTTGGCTAACTCACGCTCAGCTTGCTTTGCTGCAAGCGGACCAACTTTCGCGCCCCACTTTTGCACAATTGGAACAATTTCCTGCATCATTGGGGACAATACAGAAGCATACTTTTTGCCCGTAGGTGTTTTGAAAAATATGATGAGGTCTTTTATTTCTTTATGAGTGTAGTATTTATCATAAAGAGGGATCATCATCTCATCTAGTTCATGAGCATGTGCACTTACAACATTATATATAGCCTGTGAAAGCGCGTATTCCACTTTCTTTGGCAAATCTGGATATCGTTTCCTTTCTTGTGAAATAGAAATAGACACCATTGTGTTAGCCATTTCTTCGGCCATTGATGAATTTCCCATCAATTGCAATAGAATATTAATATCGTTTTCCTTTCCTGGTGTTATCGCATAGCTTGACGCCGTTACTACACTAAGTACAAATACCAAGACTGCATTGACGAAAACCTTCATAATTTTTCTCCGTTTATTAAACATAACAGTCCAATAGACAGCGCGCACGCAATAGCACAATAGGCAGCGCGCTGCCTATTGTGCTATTACGTGCTATCCGATCGTTCAACAAAGCGCTTTTGGCTGTTGCAATGCCAGCTGGTTGCGATAGGCATCTTTGCCAGGAAGCGTGGCGGCAAGCCGGTTTTGTGGCACGGCCGTGGCCGGTCCGTGTATTGGTGGTGGTGTTTGCTTGCGGTGCAGCAGTCCCTGTGTTCACGAATCGGTTCTCCAATCCTGCCGGCTGGTCTTGCCGGTTAAGCTGGTTTGCCCGTTGATCTACAGCATGGCAAAGCGCCGGATGCGCGTCAAGCAACGGGAGATGGCTATCGGGTCTGCTTCCACCAGTCATCGCTTTGCATTTCCACCAGGCGGCTGGCGGTGCGCTGGAATTCCGCTTTCAGGCGTTGGCCCCGGTAAAGTTCGTCTGGCGGGCAGCAGGCGCTGGCCACCAGTTTGATGCGCTGGTCGTAGAGTACATCCACCAGGGTGATGAACCGGCGGGCGGCATCGTCGTTGCGGGCATCCATTTCCGGGATGGCTTCGATGAACCAGAGGCCGAAGTTGCGTGCCAGCTCCAGGTAGTCGGCCGCGCCCAGGGGTTGTTCACAGAGGCTGGAGAAAGCAAACCAGGCGGTGGAGCCACCGGCGCGGGCCAGAACCATGGGGCGGCCGTTGATGCACAGCTCCTGGTTCTGCCGCCAGCCGCCGGGCAGCAGTTCGTTGAAGCTTTGCAGCAGCAGGCTGGCGGTGTGTTCGCTCAGCGGGTAGAGCCAGCGGCGGCTGGCGCCCAGTTTTTGCCGCCGGTGGTCCACGGCGCCATCGAGGCATACCACATGGGTGTGCGCCACCAGCGCGTCGATGGCCGGCAGGAATCGCTGGCGCTGTAACCCACCGGCATACAGGTTTTCCGGTGCGGTGTTGCTGGTGGTCAGCAGGCAGACCCCCTGCCGGAACAGGGCGTCCAGCAGTTCGCCGAGGATCATGGCGTCGGCGATGTCGTGAACGAGGAATTCGTCCAGCATCAGCAGGCGAATCTGCACGGCGAAATCCCGCGCCAGGCTTTTGAGCGGGTCGCGCTCGCCCTTGCGTTGCCGCAGTTGCGCGTGTACGTACCGCATGAAGGCGTGAAAGTGGTAGCGGGCCTTGGCTTGGTCTTCCCAGGTGCGGAAGAACAGGTCCAGCAGGTAGGTCTTGCCCCGGCCCACCTTGCCCCAGAGGTAGAGGCCTTTTACCGGCTGCCAGCGCGGCTTGTCCGGCTGGAACAGGTTGAGCAGTTCGCCCAAACCGCGGCGCTGTTCACGGCTGGCTTCCAGTTCCCGCCAGATGCCGTCCATCACCTGCAGCACCCGCAGCTGGGCATCGTCGGGCTCGATGACGCCGCCCAGCAGGTCCGCCCGCCAGGCCGCCAGCAGGGGAGATTTCATTTTCCGAGGGCGTTCTTGATCGTGTTTTTCACCAGCCCGCGCAGGTCCATCAGGCGGCGGTGGAAGAAGTGGCTGGCCTCTTCCATGATGATGAGCTGGGGGTGGGCCGGGTGGCGTTCGGCCCAGTCGCGCACTTCGCCCACGGGCACGATTTCATCGGCATCACCCATGATGACGATCCACGGGCAGTGGGGGTCGCCAATGGCGTCGAAATCGGCATGGTTGACCGCCGGAGCCACGTTGAGCAGCAGGCGGGCCTGGGTTTGCATGGCGCCCTTGCAGGCAATCCAGGCACCGAAGGAAAAGCCGGCCAGCCAGAGGTCGTGCTGGGGCAGCGCGGTCTGCGCCCATTGCACCACGGCCATCAGGTCATCGGTTTCACCTTCGCCCTGGTCGTATTCCCCTTCGGATTCGCCTACGCCACGGAAGTTGAACAGCACCACATGGGCACCCAGTTCGCGAAAGGAACGCTCCAGGATGGTGACCACCTTGTTGTGCATGGTGCCGCCATGTTGCGGGTGCGGATGGCAGATCACCGCCAGGGCCTTGCAGTCCGTCTCCGCGTCCGGGCGGCTGGCGATGACTTCCAGCCGGCCGGCGGGGCCGGGGATGAAGAAGGGGTCGGTGGAGTCGGGGAAGGTCGGTCGGCTGGTCATGGCTGCATTTCCTCGGCACGAAGGGCCATGCTACCCAAAGCCGGCGCCCGGCTCAATGCGCCATCAGAGAATGTAGCGGCTCAGGTCTTCGTCCTGCACCAGATCGCCCAGATGCTGTTCCACGAAGGTGGCGTCCACCACCACGGTGCGTTCCCGCCGGTCCGGCGCTTCGAAGGAGAGGTTTTCCAGCATGCGTTCCATTACCGTGTGCAGGCGGCGGGCGCCGATGTTTTCCGTGCGTTCATTGACCTGGTAGGCCGTTTCCGCCAGCTTGCGGATGCCGTCCTCGGTAAATTCCAGTTGCAGGCCTTCGGTGGCCATCAGCGCCTGGTATTGCTTGGTGAGCGCGGCATCGGGTTCGGTGAGGATGCGGCGGAATTCCTCCACGCCCAGGGCGCTCAGTTCCACCCGGATGGGCAGGCGGCCCTGCAGTTCGGGAATGAGGTCGGAAGGCTTGGCCAGATGAAAGGCACCGGAGGCGATGAACAGGATGTGGTCGGTCTTGACCATGCCGTAGCGGGTGGAGACGGTGCTGCCTTCCACCAGCGGCAGCAGGTCGCGCTGCACACCCTCGCGGGAAACATCGCCGCCACTGCCGCCCAGCTCGCCACGGCGGCAGACCTTGTCCAGCTCGTCGATGAAGACGATGCCGTTCTGTTCGGCGTTCTGCACCGCCTGCTGGCGGATTTCTTCCTCGTTGATCAGCTTGGCGGCTTCCTCTTCCACCAGCACCGGGCGCGCGTCGCGGATTTTCATCTTGCGGGTCTGGCTTTTTTGCTGGCCCAGGTTCTGGAACATGCTCTGCAGTTGGGCGGTCATTTCCTCCATGCCCGGTGGAGCCATGATTTCCACACCCACCTGGCTGGCGACTTCCACCTCGATTTCCCGCTCCTCCAGCTGGCCGTCACGCAGCATGCGCAGGAATTTCCTGCGAGTGTCGCTGTCTTCCGGTTCCGGCACCTGGTTGAAACCCATGGGCTGGCGCGGCAGCAGGTAGTCGAGGATACGCTGTTCGGCGGCTTCCTCGGCCCGCACCTTGACCTTTTCCATGGCCTGCTCGCGGGTGAGTTTCACCGAAACATCCACCAGATCACGGATGATGGATTCCACATCCTTGCCCACATAGCCCACTTCGGTGAACTTGGTGGCTTCCACCTTGATGAACGGCGCCCGCGCCAGCGCGGCCAGCCGGCGGGCGATTTCGGTCTTGCCCACGCCGGTGGGGCCGATCATGAGGATGTTCTTGGGGGTGATTTCATCGCGCAGTGGCGCTTCCACCTGCATGCGGCGCCAGCGGTTGCGCAGGGCGATGGCCACGGCACGCTTGGCGTCGTTCTGGCCGATGATGTGTTTGTCCAGTTCCTGAACGATTTCTCGCGGGGTCATTTGCGACATGGGGGCTGCACTCCTGAAAGAAACGGTGGCCTAGAATTCCAGCGTTTCCACGGTGATATTGTGATTGGTGTAGATGCAGATCTCGCCGGCAATCTTCAGGGCGCGCTCGGCCACTTCCCGCGCGGTCATGGGCTGGTCGGCCAGGGCGCGGGCAGCCGCCAGGGCGAAGGGGCCGCCGGAGCCGATGGCGATGAGGCCGTTTTCCGGTTCCACCACATCGCCGGTGCCGGAGATCAGCAGGGAGGTTTCCGCGTCCGCCACCGCCAGCATGGCCTCCAGTTTGCCCAGCGAGCGTTCGGTGCGCCAGGCCTTGGCCAGTTCCACCGCCGCGCGGGTGAGGTGGCCGCTGTGCTTGTCCAGCTTGGCTTCGAACAGTTCAAACAAGGTAAAGGCATCGGCGGTGGCGCCGGCGAAACCGGCGAGTATCCGGTCACGATAGAGCCGGCGGACCTTGCGGGCGTTGGATTTCATCACCGTATTGCCCAGGGTGACCTGGCCATCACCGGCCATGACCACCTGGTTGTCCCGCCGTACGGAAACGATGGTGGTGGCGTGAAAGTTTTCCATGTGCATGCCTGTCGGGGAAGTGGAGAAAAGCAGATGGGGTTGCCCGCCCTGTTTTTCAAGGGCGGGCCGGTTGAGTACGCTTTATTGTTGCAACAGGGCGTTCAGGGCCAGGAGGTCCTTGTCGGCCAGCACGCCGGCGGCCCGCTTGAGGTTGACCATGGCCAGAATCAGGCTGTGGCGGGCGCGGGAGTAATTGCCCTCGGCCGCGTAGAGATTGCGCTGGGAGAGCAGCACATCGACGATGGTGCGAGTACCTACCTCGAAACCGGCCTGGGTGGCTTCCAGCGCGCTGCGGGCGGAGACCAGTGCCTGCTTGCGCGCCTTGACCTCTTCCACCCCGGCCAGATAGCCCCGCCAGGCATTGCGGGTGTTGCGCAGCACCTGCCGGCGGGCGGCATCCTGCTGCTGCTGGGCCGATTCATAGCTGGCCGCCGCCTGACGCACGCTGGAGGAAATGCGCAGGCCGGTAAACAGCGGCACGCTCACGTTCAAGCCCCAGCTGGTGGAGGTGGTGGTAAAGGCGAACGGCCCCACCAGCCCCCGGTCGGCATCGAAAAAGCTGTAGTTGTTGTTGGTGTTCTCGCCATAGCTGGCCGTCAGGCGCAGCACCGGCAGGCGCTGGGCGCGGGCGCGGTCCAGGCCCAGTTCGGCCACTTCTTCCTGCAGGCGCACCAGGGCCAGGTCCGGGCTGTGGTCCAGGGCCAGTTGTTCCCAAGCGGCCATATTGTCCGGCTCGGGCTTGTTCAGCGGCAGTTCGTCCAGCAGGGGTTCCAGCGCGTCGTAGCTTCTGCCGGTGATTTCCGTCAGCGCTTCCCAGGCATCGTCCAGGGCATTGGCGGCGAGAATGGTGGCGGCACGGGCACCGTCATAGCTGGCACGGGCTTCATGCACATCGGTAATGGCCGCCAGCCCCACTTCAAAACGCTGCTGGGCCTGTTCCATCTGCCGCTCGATGGCCTTTTCCTCCGCCTTGCGGAAGCGCAGGTCTTCGGTGGCGTTCAGCACGGTGAAGTAGGCCTGCGCCACCCGCACGAGAAAATCCTGATAGGCCTGCTGGTACTGGGCCTCGGCCTGGGCGGCCTGTTTCTTCGCCTGGCTGTAGCCCAGGTAGTTGTCGTGGCTGTACAGGGTTTCGTTCAGGGCAATGTTCCAGAACTTGATATCCGTATCCGGGTAATCCAGTTTCTGCCCGAGAAAATTTGCCTCAGTGGTGCCCCGGTTCAGGTTGTAGCTGGCCGTCACCTGCGGCAGGAAGGCGGCATAGGCCTGGGATTTCACTTCCTGGCCCGCCTGCATCTGTGCTTCAGCCGCCTTGAGCGTGGGGTCGGATTGTTCTGCCTGCTGCAGGACTTCGCGCAGATCAGCCGCCTGCACGGCAGCCATGCCCAGTGTCGAAAGCAGCAGTGCAGCAGTAATCATGATACGCATGTCTTACTCCTCTATTCGAAAGGTGTCGGGTTTGCCCGCCCCCACCAACCAGTCCAGGTCGGTTTCAAACAGGAATTCTGCCTGCCAGGCCTGCTCACCGGTTCGGGTGATCAATTCGGCTTCCATTACGGGATGATCGCCCTGAATGACGAACATGCGGCCTTCAGGCTTGAGCGCCATTTTCAAGTGTTCGGGAATCTGCCACACGGCACCGGTAACCACAATGACATCGAACAATCGGCCCAGATCCAGCCCCTGCATGGCATCGGCATGAATCAGTTCCACGCCTTCGATACCGGCCTCGCGCAGTTTTCTTTGTGCGCGCTGGTACAGGCTTTCATGGATTTCCACCGAAGTGACCACTCCGCCCAGGGCGTGCAGGCAGGCGGTGATGAAGCTGCTGCCGGTGCCGATTTCCAGCACGGTTTCACCCGGTTGCAGATCCAGTGCCTGCAGCATGCGGGCTTCCACCAGCGGCTTCATCATCTTCTGCCCTTCCGGCAGGGGGATTTCCAGATCCGCCAGTGCCAGCTTGCGATAACGGGCCGGCACGAAATCTTCCCGGTGGATTTTCTCCAGCAGTTCCAATACCCTTGGCTCGAAGACTTCCCAGGGACGGACCTGTTGTTCCACCATGTTGTGGCGCGCTTGTTCAAAATTCATGGACATGATGACAACCCTGTTTGCTCGGATAGACTGGTGGGCGCAGCGTAAGCAGTTTGTGCTTGTGTAGCAAGCCTAACCCGAATAAAACCATAGATTGCGTGCCGGAAGTCATTTTTCAACCCCGGCCGGAGAGCTTGAACCCATGAATGCCATTCCCGAAGACCTGAAAGACAAGACCCGCAAACTCAGCGAGGAAGTGACCCGCCCGCTGCCCGCCTCCCGGCGTGTTTATGTCACCGGCAGCCGCCCCGATATCCGCGTACCCATGCGTGAAATCGAACAAAGCCCCACGCCCAGCGCCATGGGCGCCGAGGAAAACCCGGCCATTACCGTCTATGACACCTCCGGCCCCTACACCGATCCGGAGGTGCCCATCGACCTGCTGCAGGGCCTGCCACCTCTGCGGTCGCAATGGATCGAGGAACGGGACGATACCGAAACCCTGCCCGACCTCAGCTCCGAATATGGCCGCCAGCGGGAACAGGACCCGGCCACCACAGGTATCCGCTTCGAGCGCCGCCGCCCGCCCCTGCGCGCCCGCAGCGGGCAGAATGTGACCCAGATGCACTATGCCCGCCGGGGCATCATCACCCCGGAGATGGAATTCATTGCCATCCGCGAGAACCGCCGCCTGGAAGCGCTGGCCGATGCCGGCCTGCTGCAACAGCACCCCGGCGAGGCCTTTGGCGCACAAATTCCCCAGCGGGTGACACCGGAATTCGTGCGTGACGAGGTGGCCCGGGGCCGTGCCATCATTCCGGCCAATATCAACCACCCGGAACTGGAACCGATGATCATCGGGCGCAATTTCCTGGTAAAAATCAATGCAAACATCGGCAATTCCGCCGTCACCAGCTCCATTGGTGAAGAAGTGGAGAAAATGGTCTGGGCCATTCGCTGGGGTGCGGATACGGTGATGGATCTCTCCACCGGCAAGCACATTCACGAAACCCGCGAGTGGATTCTGCGCAACTCCCCCGTGCCCATTGGCACCGTGCCCATTTACCAGGCACTGGAGAAAGTCAACGGCAAGGCCGAGGAACTGACCTGGGAAATCTTCCGCGACACCCTGATCGAACAGGCGGAACAGGGTGTGGATTATTTCACCATCCACGCCGGCGTGCGCCTGCCCTTCATTCCGCTGACGGCCAAGCGGGTCACCGGCATTGTCTCCCGTGGTGGCTCCATCATGGCCAAGTGGTGCCTGGCCCATCACCAGGAAAGTTTCCTCTACACCCATTTCGAGGAAATCTGCGAAATCATGAAGGCCTATGATGTCTCCTTCAGCCTGGGTGACGGCCTCCGGCCCGGCTCTATCGCCGATGCCAATGACGAGGCCCAGTTTGCCGAGCTGGAAACCCTGGGCGAGCTGACCCGCGTGGCCTGGAAGCATGATGTGCAGGTGATGATCGAAGGCCCCGGCCATGTGCCCATGCAGAAGATTCGTGAGAACATGACCAAGGAACTGGGTGCCTGTGACGAAGCACCCTTCTACACCCTGGGTCCGCTGACCACTGACATCGCTCCCGGTTATGACCACATCACCTCGGCCATCGGCGCGGCCATGATCGGCTGGTATGGCACGGCCATGCTCTGCTACGTCACCCCCAAGGAACACCTGGGCCTGCCCAACAAGGATGATGTGCGCGAAGGCATCATCACCTACAAGCTGGCCGCCCACGCCGCCGACCTGGCCAAGGGCCACCCCGGCGCGCAGGTACGCGACAACGCCTTGTCCAAGGCACGCTTCGAGTTTCGCTGGCAAGACCAGTTCAATCTCTCCCTGGATCCGGAAAAGGCCACGGAATTCCATGACGAAACCCTGCCCAAGCAGGCACACAAGCAGGCGCATTTCTGCTCCATGTGCGGCCCGCACTTCTGCTCGATGAAAATCACCCAGGAAGTGCGCGACTATGCCGAGGAACAGGGTGAGGAAGCTGTGCAGAAGGGCATGGAGGAAATGGCCGACAAGTTCCGCAAGGAGGGAGCTGACCTCTACCGCAAGGTTTAACGGTCTTTTCTGCCGGGCTTGTCATAAAAGACCGCGGCCGCCGGTCTGATGGGCATGAACAGGAAACAGCGATACGAACAACTCGTGCGGGATTACGGTGGTGACATGTACCGCGTCGCACTGTGGCTCTCACGTGATCCGGCCATCGCCGATGACGTGGTGCAGGAAGCCTATGCCCGTGCCTGGAAGTCCATCGACAAGCTCAAGGACATTCATGCGGCCAAATCCTGGTTGTTGACCATCGTTCGCCGCGAGCATGCCCGTTTGTATGAACGCAAGCGGCTGGAAACCGTGGACATGGACGATGTCATACTCGAAGCACCCCAGGATTCCGACCCCGCCCAGCGGGATACGATTCGTACCCTGCGACTGGCCATCAGCCAACTGGATGACAAGTATCGCCTGCCTTTGGTGATGCAGGTCTTTGGTGGCTACAGCTGCCAGGAAATTGCGGATGAACTGGATTGCTCCACCAGCGCGGTCATGACCCAGCTGTTTCGTGCCCGACAGAAACTCAAGGTGGCCCTGACGGACGATTCCGACAACGGGCAAGGAGTGGTCCATGAACTCTACTGAACTCAAGCGTGCATTACTGGCTGACCCCACGCACCTGGAGCCGGAACAACTGCGTGCACTGGAGCAGGATGGTGAACTGCGTGCCTATTTTAATGAGGCGCTGGAACTGGACGGGCTGATTCACCAGGCCCTGCAGGTCGCTGTACCCGAGGATCTGGAAGAACGCCTGCAGACGATCAACTGCGGCGAAGCCGCCAATACTACATCCTCGGTATTACCCACCTGGCTCAAGGGTGCGGCACTGGCTGCGAGCCTCGGTATGGTCATGATGGGTTATCAACTCCTTGGCCATGGCTCGCTGCCCGATGAAATCATTGCCCATATCCAGCATGAACCGGCTTCACTGATGTCTGACCATCCGGTCGACATACGTGATGTCAAAGCGTTGTTCGCTGATTTTGACCTGCAGTTGAAAGCACCGCTTGGCAAGGTGACCTACCTGACCCGTTGCCGCATCCATGGCCGTTCCGGCATTCACATGGTACTGGATACCGCCCAGGGGCGGGTCACCGTGCTACTGATACCCAGCACCAAAATGGATGAAATGACCGAAGTACAGGGCGATGGGCTGGAAGGCTATGTGCTGGGCTTGCGAAATCGCTTTGCCATGGCCATCATCGGCCAGACAGGTCAACCTCTGATGCAGGTGGAAAGGCTGATGCGTGACGCACTGGCCATTCAGAGCAAGGCCTGAGCTTTTTATCACTCCATAAAAAACCCCGGCCAGTTGGCCGGGGTTTTTTATGGGCCGTTCCCCCACAGGGTTCAGGCCACATCCGTCTTCCTGCATCAGAATTCGTAACGAATCCGTCCATACCAGAAGGCACCATTGAAGCCAAACGGTGCGTACTGGCTGTACTTGTTACCCAGAATAGTTGCCGTGTCGAAGCCGAGGTTATTCACTTCTTCCGTGGTGGCACCCTTGTTGTCGAACACATTGTTCACACCCACGATCAACTTGAGTGAGTCACTGAAGTCATACTCTCCTTCGAAGTCCACGATAAACTCACTGGGGAAGACCGCATTGGTACCAAACACATCGTACTCGAAGCTGTCATACCACTCACCGTAGTAGCTGACACGGCCCAGAATACGGAACTGGTCCATCTGGTGATTGGCCGTCAGTGTCCAACGGGTATCCGGCGTGGTTTCCTCAATCTGACGGATACGAGCCGGGCCAATGGTTTCCGGATTGTACTTGGTCACATTGGTGGAAGTGTAGTTGAACGCCAGATTCCAGGTCGTTGTTCCACCCAACCAATCGGTACTGGTGGTGGCCACGATATCCACACCTTCCGTGTTGGTGTCAAAGTCGTTGGTGAAGAAACGGAACTGGGTCAGGTCACCCGCACCAGGCACACCGGCATCGATCAAGTCCTGAATCTGCTCCGGCGTCAGACGCACTTCAGAGGACAGATTCAAACGGCCAGTCACATCAATGTTGAAGTAATCCACAGTTACATCCACTTCTCCCACAGAGAAGAAGGCACCCAAGGCCAGGTTGGTGGACTCTTCCGGACCCAGCGGCTTGCCGCCATTGGCCAGTGCCACCGGGTTGGTGGGCGGAATGGTACCGTTGTTCACCAGCACACCACCAGTCAGTTCGGTGGAAGTATTGGAAGCATTGGCCTGTCCGGGAGTCGGAGCCTTGAAGCCGGTGCTGTAAGTAGCCCGTACACCGAAATCATCCGTAATATGATAGTTCAGACCCAGCTTGTAGTTGGTGGTGGTTCCGAAATCCTGGAAGTCCTCGAAGCGCAGGGCACCCTGCACCAAGAGATCATCAGAAGCCTGCCATTCCGTATCCACATACAGGGCATAGTTGGAACGATCCCAAGAGCCGGAAGTGATGGCCGGGAAACCGGGGAAACCGTTGGAGGAAGTGCTGAAACCCTGTTCTGCCAGCGGGCCGGCTGTATAGGATTCCACCTGTCCGGGGGTGATGGTGAATTCTTCAGTACGGTGCTCGGCACCAAAGGCCACATTCACGTTATCCGTGAGCGGATAGTTGAAGTCCAGGTTGAAGTTCAGGTCTTTCTGGGTATAGGCACCTGGGTCAAAATTACGCGGTGTATCCGGACCATAGGAAGCGTTTACCGTGTTGTTGATGAAGAAGTCCACCTTGTTCTTGCCGTAGTACATGCTGGCATCCCAGGCCAAACCATTCTCCAGTTCGCCACGCAGACCGGCCAGGAAGGAAACATCGGTGTAGTCGCCGCCAAATCGCGGGGTGAAACCACCGGGAATCAGTTCCTGGAAGGTGAAGCAGTTGGGATCATCCAGCACTTGCTGGAAAGCCACCGGATCCGGTGTCACACCGTTCATCACCACCACTGGGCAACCCACGCCGTCATCAGGAGTCAGGTCACCGACCAGCAGGGTGGCTCCACCATCATTGGAATATACGCCACCCCGGTTGGTGGGATTCCGGTAGAAAAACCCTCCATCCACATGCTTGGAGTTGTAGTTGCCGTGGCCATACAGTTCCACATCATCGGAAAGCTGGATACCGTAATTGGCCCAGAACTTGGTGTCGTTATCGACAATAGGTGTACCCCAGATTTGTGCATGGGGTTGCGGTACGCCCTAGTAGCCCGCATCAATCAGTGCCTGGGCATCCGCACGTTGTACGGAACGGTCGGTGGGATCCTGATTGCCGTATTCCAGCGTCAGGTTCAGGAAACCATCATCACCCAGCGGCAGGCCAACATTGCCGGCAAAGGTATAGGTCTGCCCGTCACCAGCACTGTACTGACCATAGCGGACTTCAACCGCACCTCCTTCACTATCATCTTTCAGCACAAAGTTCATCACACCGGCGATGGCATCGGAACCATACTGGGCTGCTGCACCATCACGCAACACTTCCAGGTTCTTCAGTGCCATGCCGGGGATGGCGGAAATATCCGGGCCCTGGGAGCCGTTGGAAATACCATTTCCCAGCCAGGTAATGACCGCTGCACGATGACGGCGTTTGCCGTTGATCAACACCAGTGTATGGTCTGGAGCCAATCCCCGCAGGTTGGCCGGGCGAACAATGGTGGCGGCATCGGAAATGGGCTGGGCATTCACATTGTAGGAAGGCACCGCATTACGCACCAGATCATTCAGGTCCGTGCCACCCTGGTTGACAATTTCGCTGGAAGGAATCACATCCACCGGAGCCGGGGACTCCATAACAGAACGTGGCTTGCCGCGGGTACCCACGGAGACGACTTCCTCCACCTCGTTATCATTGGCGGAATCACCGTCGGCTGCATAAACCTGTGAGCTGAAGCCCACAGACAACGGGATCAACAGGCTACAAAGCACTGTCAACTTCTTCTTTTCAAATAGCTTCATGGCTACTCCCTGGTCTGTCGTGTTGTTGGTTGTTAAATCATTCAATAATACAAGGCTTCCTGCATGGCCGGTCTTTCCTGGGCCTTCTCCTCCTTATTCAGCCATCACTGCATGGAAGCGATGCGCTTGAGTTCGGAATCCACATAAGCCATCCATTGTTTGGCCACCTTCCTCGACCGCTTGTCCTCGGCAGCTTTGGCAAAGGCCTTGCGAGCCTCGTGCAATCGATTCTGGTTGAACAGCGTCATGCCCAGCATGATATAGGCGGTATCCGTGCGCTTGAGCTTGCCCAGATTCAGCGCCTGCTGAATGGCTTCACTGGCTTCCTTGTCACGATCCAGATTCATGTAGGCCTGCCCCAGGCGCAGGTACAGTTCGCCTTCTTGGGCCATTTTGGCGGCCTTTTTCAAAGGCGGGATGGCTTTCTCATCCTCCCGGGCGAGATACCACGCCTGAGAAAGCATTTTCAGATTGCGAACATTGGCTTCCACATGCTTTTTCTGATTGATTTCCCGCTCCAGCAAAACGGCTGCCTTGTAGGGCACGCCATGGAGCATGTACAGGCTGGCCAGATTGGTGATCTGGGTCTTGGAAGTCAGCAGGCCCTTCTCATACAGGGCTTCCATGATACCCAGCTGTTTCATGCTCTCGCCCAGTTCACTGTAGACACCGGCCATGGTTCGCAGGTAGGTATCCTTGGGGTAGAGGGCCATCAGCTCCTGCAGCACCTTCAGCATGGAACGGTAGTCGTTCTTCTTCTGATAGATCACCTGCAACAGCAACAACCAGTTTTCCCTGGGCTTCTTGCCCAGGGCCCGGGTCATTTCCACGGCCTTGTTAATGGGTGCCAGCGCCTTGTCGAACTGGTCCAGCTGGAAATAGGCCTGGCCCAACAGCATGTAGACATCCGCCGCCGGCTTTTCCAGGCTGGCCATCAGTCGCTGTACGGACTTGAGCGCTTTCTTGTAATCACCGGTGATGAAATAGAGCTGCGCGATGGTTTTCAGCGTGCTCTGTTGCAGTGCTTCGGGGATCTCCGGCTGCTTGAGCACCTTTTCGTAAGCATCGATAGCCTGCGGGTATTTCTCCTGCAAGTAGTAAAGATAAGCCTGCAGGTTCCAGGTCTGCGCCCGCTCGTAGGGGCTCAGGCTCTTGCCTTTCTTGCCAGCACGGATCTTTTCTACGGCAGCGAGCGCACCGGCATAATCCTTGGCCTCCAGCATGGCCTGCGCTTTCTGCAAGGCTTCATAGACATGCTGACGCATGGCCACCGTGGCCTTGGTCTTTTCCTTTTTCTTGCCATCGGCTGCCATGGCCGGAGCTAGCAGCCAACCTGCCAGCAGCGCTACCGCAAGCATACGGACAAAACCGGTATGTAGGATACGCATCAGTTCAATCCTCCAGCTCAAACTTGAAGCGGTTGCGCACGCCCGGCACTTCCACGGCCTTGCCATCCACGACCCGCGGCTTGTACTTGAACTTCTTGGCCGCGGCAATGGCTGCCTTGTGGAAAATCCGGCTCTTGGGTTCGGAATCGATCACCACCACATCCTTGACGGTGCCACGGGTGGTGACGGTGTATTCCACCAGCACCCAACCTTCGATCCCGCGTTCTGCAGCACGGGCCGGATACATGGGCGCCACCTTGACGATGGGCAGGTAATCCCCCTCACCCACGCCCAGGTTGAAGCCACCGGCGGACAAATCAATATCCGTGGATACCGGCGCGGCCTGAACAGCCACTTTTTCCACCGTCGGCTCGGCATCGTCCAGATCCGGTGCCGGGGGTTCCGGTGGCGGCGACTGCGGTGCTGGCGGTTTCTCCGGCTTGTCGTTCTTGCGCTGCAGGGTTTCCTGCGGCTTGACACGGACAAAGTCCAGCGTGGCGCCCGCCACATCGTCCTCCAGGGAATGATCTGCCGTGACGATGAGATAGTTCATCAACCAGAGCAGAAACAGGGTAACCAGAGCACCCAGTAACACACCCAACACACCTCGCAAGGCCGGAGACATTCCACCCTTGGCAATAGCATCGATTTCGTAATCGCAAGCGGCCATGGATTATTTCTCGGCTGCCAGGGCCACGTTATAGACGCCTGCCTGCCGGGCGGCATCCATCACGGTGACCAGTGTCTTGTTATTGGAAAGTTCATCGGCCTGGATCACCACCGAACCCTGCGGGTTTTCGGCATGCAGGCGTTCGATGTTGGCCCGCACAGAGCGTGGATCCACCGCACGGCCATCGATCCAGATTTCGTTTTCTGCAGTAATGGCAATGAGAATATTGGCCTTGTCCTTCTTGACCGCAGTGGGCGCATCCGGGCGGTTGACGTCAATACCGGATTCCTTGACGAAGGTGGCCGTGACGATGAAGAAGATCAACATGATGAACACCACATCCAGCATGGGGGTGATATCGATGTTGGACTCCTCTTCCTGCATGGATGACTTGCCTAAAAATTGACGCATTTTTTCTTCTCCCGCTTGTCAAGCGTAGTCTTCGTCACTGGTCAGCAGAT
>JALWTZ010000264.1 GCA_026993285.1 Lysobacterales bacterium
GCACGGCCCAACCGTCTCCGGGGCCCGCATCCAGCCCGGCACCGTACATGGGGTTGTCATCCACCCGTGTCTGCTCGCTGGCCCAGCGCAAATCCATCCCCAGACGATAGCGCGCCTGCCGGTAATCCAGCCCCAATAGGCCGGACAAGGGCGGGATTCGGGCCAGTGGCTGCTGGTCGGTTTCATTCTGGCCGTGGGTGTAATCGGCCTGGAAACGCAAGCTCCAGTGCGCATTCATGTCCAGACGCGTGGACAGGCTCAGGCCATATAGCCGCGCATCCACGTTACGATAGATGCTGGCACCGTCTGTTTGCAGGATGCCTGCCTGACCATGGGCACGATCTCTCAGGATGTAGTTATCCACCTGATCCAGCCAGAAGGTTGCGCCGAGATGCAGGGAGGACTGTTCAAAAACCAGGCCCAGGTCCAGGGATTGGTGTTGTTCGGCAGTCAGGTTGGGATTGCCCACCCAGCGCAGCATGGGCATGCTGGCATTGGCGGCCAGATAGCGTTCGGTGGCATCGGGCATGCGCCAGCTTCGCCCCGCATTGATGAACGCTGACCAGCGGTCATCCAGGTCTTGCTCCAGACGCACAAAGCCGGACACATGGCGTTCACGCCAGTCGGGCCTGAACGCCCCGTAATAGCGCGTATATAACTGTACGGGGGTGGGCAGTGTGGGTTTTCCAAGTGCCTGCCCGGTGGCGCGGGCGCTGCTATGGAACTGATCCACGCGCAGGCCCAGCTTGAACTGGTGTGACCCCCATGGCCAGACGCCTTGCAGGTACAGCCCTTGTTCCGATTGGTGTACATCCGGCCACATGCGGGATTGCAACAGGTTGATCCGGCTTTCCGTCATGCCGGTCATGCGGGAGGCCAGCCAGCGTGTGGCGGTACGATCCAGGCCCAGCAGCCATTGGCCCGCCCAGAGATCCAGGCCCAGTTTTGCCCGGCTGGTGCGCGTGGTGGCCTGGCTTTCCACCCGCATGGCCATGGGCGCGGTGCGGGGTCGCAGGCTGTAGTTGTCCATGATGTGCAGAACCTCCGCCACACCATCGGTCAGTTCCAACTGGCGTATCCGCCCTTGCTCGGGTTGCCATTGGTATTTCCATTGCCACTGGTCGAGATCCGCCTGCGGGCTGTCCATGCCGGCACCAGCATAGAGGGTGTCGCGATCCCGTGTCTGATTCAGTTTGATTTCCAGCCGATGCGCACCACGCTCCAGTCCGGCGGAAAGCCCTACATTGCGTTTCTTGAAAGCGGCGCGAACAGTGCGGGCCTGGCCGTCCTTGTAATTGCCCTGCTGGCTGCGATCGGCAGTCAGGCGCAAATAGTGTCGACTATCCTGCCAGCTGCCATCGACGCTGATCTGGCTGTGTTGCCCGTTGGAATTGCCTTGCAGGCGAACATCGCTGCTCATACCATCGGGCAAGGCCCAGTTGTCCTGTTCCACCAGCAGGGTGCCGGCACTGCTGGCCGAGCCCCATTCGAAGGTCTGCAAGCCCGGCAGCAGTGTGATGCGATCCGAGGCATTGCCGGGCATGTACAGCGTGGGTGGATCCATGCGGTTGGGGCAGCCACCGTGAATGGCCATGCCGTCATTGAGGATGAGAATACGTGCCTGGCTTTGCCCGCGCATGATCAGGTCCAGCCCCTGACCCCCCATGCGGGTGGCTTGAACACCCGGGGCATTTCTCAGCCATTCGGCCAGATCACTGGGGCTGGGTGCCTGGGCCTTGGGCAACAGCAGCTGGTTGTTTTCCTCATGGGTATCGTCCTTGATCACCAGCGTGCCCAGCCTGGCGGGTACGTTGTCGGTGGCAGTGGTGTCATGGGTTGCGTTGGCATGGGTTTGTGTACATGGGTGCAGCAAGGCGGCAGCCATGAAAAAGGCTTTTTTCTTGAACATCTGAATCTCCTGCATGCAGCCGCAGGCACGATGGCCCACAGCTTGCGTGAATGGAAAAAATGCTAATGGTCGAGATCAGATGTATGTCGGTGGCGCGCGTGCCAGCAGGGGGCTTGCGTGGGTGTGGGAATGCGGCACACGGGGCTGCGCCCGTACCGGTGCAAGCGGGGTGAGCGGGGCGATGAACAACTCGGGCTGGGCCGAGGGTAACAGGGGCTGTGTCCAGGCATGGATGGCATCGGTCCATGCCAGGGAGTGGTCCAGTTGCAGGCGGGCGCGGTATTCATCCAGCCCCATTTGTACCATGCCCTGATCGGTACAGATGGTGATGGATTCACCCAGCACACCATCCAGTTCAGAATCCCGCTGCGCATAGGCCTGCAGGGCCAGGGCGGGGAACAGGGCGGAATACAACAGCAGCGCGGCCAGCAGCTGAAGCAACCGGTTTTGCAGGTATGGATTACGCATGCGGTGCAGCATCATTTCATCAGAACCCATTTTGAAAGAAAGCACAAGCGGGCATGGCCCTGTTCATGATCTGAATCAGGATCGCCGTTCTGGTGGACCTGCGCCGGGCGAATGCAAGCGCCTGGTCCATGTATCCGGGAACGGGTTGCCGGCCTGGCAGGCCAGCGGTTTGGCCGGATGAAATTTTTTCTTCTTTCGGGCTTGACAGTTTCGTGAAAGTCCCTAAAATGCGCACTCTCTTTTGCGGGAATAGCTCAGTTGGTAGAGCACAACCTTGCCAAGGTTGGGGTCGCGAGTTCGAGTCTCGTTTCCCGCTCCAGATTTCTCAAAGCCCGGTTCTGCCGGGCTTTCTTGTATCAGCACCGGGGCTGTACTTTTTTGCCACAGCCCTTACAATGCTCACCTCATGGCTGGGTGGCAGAGTGGTTATGCAGCGGATTGCAAATCCGTGGACGCCGGTTCGATTCCGACCCCAGCCTCCATTTTTTCTCCGTGCCGCCCGGGTGGCGAAATTGGTAGACGCAGCGGACTTAAAATCCGCCGGCTGTAACAGGCCGTGCCGGTTCGATTCCGGCCTCGGGCACCACCCGGTCTGATTTGTCGCAAGGAATCCAGATGATCCAGGTTGATTCGGAAATCGGCCGCCTCAGCGCCGTACTGGTTCACCGCCCAGGGCGGGAAATCGAGAACATGACGCCCAGTATGGCACCGGAAGTGCTGTATGACGACATTCTCAATCTTGAGCTGGCTGTCAGGGAGCACGACCAACTGACGCATGTGCTGAGCCAGGTGGCCGATGTGTTGGCCTTTTCCGATTTGCTTGCGGATGTTCTGCAAGACGAACGGGTACGCTTTAAACTGCTGTCTCGGCTGACCAAGATGTTCCATTGCAGGGACATGTTGGAAACCCTGATGCAATTGCCGGTGGACACGCTGGTTCAGCAATTGTTTGAGGGTACGGAGCGCCCTCGCAATACCCTGAGCCGTTATCTGGACCCCGTGCCCTATATCCTGCCGCCCCTGCCCAATGCCTTCTTTACCCGGGATGCGACCATGTGCGCCAATGACCGGGTCATTATCGGCTCCATGGCCCACCGGGTGCGGGTGGCGGAGGCCATGCTGCTCAAGGTGCTGTTTCGCTACCACCCCAGACTGGAAAATGCCGGCTTCTATTTTGATGGCACCAAGCGAAACAAAAAACCGGAAGGCATCACCATTGAAGGTGGAGATTTGCTGATGGTGCGCAAGGATGTGGCCTTGATTGGCTACAGCGAACGCACATCCATCGAAGGCATCGACCGACTGATGGCTGCCTTTGCCCGCGAGGGTGGCCCCATCCGCCATGTAGTGGTGGTGGAAATGCCCAAAAGCCGGGCCACCATCCATCTGGACATGATTTTCACCCTGCTGGATCAGGACCAGTGCATGGTGTTTCCACCGTTGATTCTGGGCCGGGACCGCTGTCGGGCCTGGCTGGTGCGCCTGGATCGCCCCTGCGATTACCGCATACAGGAACACGACAGTGTGCTGTCGGCTCTGCAGGCGGTTGGCGTGGATCTGGAACCCTTGAAATGTGGCGGGGAAGACCGGCTGAATCAGGAGCGGGAGCAGTGGGCCAGTGGGGCCAATTTCTTTACCTTTGCCCCGGGGCAGATTGTGGGTTATGCCCAGAATGCCCACACCATGGAAGCCCTGTCACAGGCTGGCTATGCCGTGGTCATGGCAAAGGATTTTCGTGCCGAGGCACACCAGGGCAGGGTGGTTGTGGGCATCGAAGGGTCGGAACTGAGCCGAGGTGGTGGTGGTTGTCGCTGCATGACCATGCCCCTGCAGCGACAACCCCTGTCGTAATGGTCGTGGCGGGTTACTGGCGGATCTTTTCCAGCAGATTGTTGCGCTCGCTGGTCTGAATCTGCAGCAGGCCAATGGCATCCATGTAAGGCACAACACCATTGGCGCGCACAATGTTTCGCCCCTCCCGGCTATGGGCGAAGCGGATGAACTTCTTGACTTCCCGATAGCTGGGCAGGGTGGGGTTATAGGTCAGATACAGGGGCCGGTACATGAGATAATCGCCGGACTGGATATTCTCATAGGTGGGCTGTAGCCCGTTCAGGCTGACAATCTTCAGATTCCGCTTTCTCGCACTGCTGATGCCGGTTACGGCAATGGCCCAGGGGTCCTTTTCCAGCTCCTTTTCCAGTGGCCCTGAAGACTTGAATACATGTGCTGCGGGAAAATCCACGCTGGTGTCGGCAAACAGTTTCTGCCGCAGGGTATAACCCACGCCGGAGATCTTGCCCTTTCGCGTGAATAGCCGGATGGCCTTGTGGGGCAGTTGCTGGTCCAGTTGATCCCAGTATTTCAGCTTGCCAGCGTATAGATCGTGCAACTGCTGCAGGCTGATATCTTGCAATGGATTGTCCGGATGAACGATGACCACCAGCGCATCCCAGGCAATGGGGTAGAGGCTGACCGCGGATTCCAGCGCGTTGGTGGGCAATGGGCCACGACAGGAACCGCCCATATCGGCCTTGCCGGCCAGGACATCACGAATACCGCGCGTAGCACCACCACCTTCCACCTGAATGGGGATGCCGTATTTTTCCTGATAGGCGTTTGCCAGCGCCGTCATGAAAGCCTTTCGGGTGATGCCGCAGCCAACCCAGCGCAGGATGGATGCTTCCTGCTTGTCCGAGGCTGGAGGTGTTTGTTCTTCCGCAAGTGATTGGGTC
>JALWTZ010000265.1 GCA_026993285.1 Lysobacterales bacterium
GGCCTGGGCGGTGGTGACCTCTATGCCGAGATCATGATTGCCGTACCCAAAACCCTCAGCCCGGAAGAACGCAAGCTGTACGAGCAACTGCGCGAGCTGAGTACAACCTCGGCAACCAGCTGAATCAGGAGGGCAGGGAAGCCCATGCGGTTGTGGTGTTCACAACACCTGTACCGGTGATGACCCTGCAAGGGCGCGTCATTCGCGTTATATTGCAGTAATCGCCACTCAAGGAGTCCGCCTTGGCGTCCAATCATGCGTTACAGGCCATGCTGGAAAGCAGCTGGTTTCACTTTGTACTGGTCAGCCTGTTTGCCTTTCTGGCCGGCCTGGAATACCGCAATTACACCCTGCAGCAGGGGCAGGCCATCGCCTGGCTGAATGCGCGTACCGCCACCCTGATTGGCATGCTGGGTTTTCTGCTGTATCAGACCGGTCAGGCCACACTTTTCCTCGGCGGGCTGCTTCTGCTGGCCCCGTTGCCGTGGATGACAGCACGCGACCACCCTGGAGAGAAAACCGATGGTCCCATTGGCCTGCTGCTGGCCATGGTCATCTACAGCTTTGGCCTGCTGGCCATAACCCAGCCCTTGTGGCAACTGGTGCTGGTTTTCAGCGTCACCACGCTGACGCTGACCTTCCATCACCACCAAAGCCGTCTGGCCAGTGTGCTGGAGCCGGGTGAACTGGCAACACTGGCCAAATTCCTGCTGCTTGCGGGTGTCATCCTGCCCCTGCTACCCGATACCCGACCATTCAACTGGCTGCCAGCCTCGCCTTTCAAGATCTGGCTGGGTGTAGTGATCATTTCCGGTATTTCCTATTTCGCCTACATCATCAAGAAATATCTGTTCACCCAGCAAGGCTATTGGGTAACCGGCCTGCTGGGTGGACTGTACTCCAGCACGGCGACCACCGTGGTGCTGGCACGCAAAAGCCGGGAAAGCATACTGAATGACCCTTCCCTGCCTGCCGGTATCATCGCTGCCACGGCGATGATGTATCTGCGCCTGTTGTTGCTGATCCTGCTGATTAATCCCACACTGCTACCACAGAGCTGGCTGCCCCTGCTCGGGCTGGCCTTGTTTACACTGGCTACTTCCCGCTTTCAGGTCCAGTCCCGGCAACGGGACGCGCCCATTGAACACCTGGGCAAGGAAAACCCGCTGGAACTGGGGCTCGCGCTACTGTTTGCCCTGCTGTTTCTGCTCATGCTGGCCCTGACCCAATGGGTGCTGGGCCAGTATGGTATCGGCGGTCTGGTCACCCTGTCCGCACTCAGTGGCCTGACCGATATCGACCCCTTCGTGCTCTCCCTGCTCAGTGGGCAGTATCATCAGGGGCACCCTGCCATGCTGTCTGGTGCACTGCTCATTGCGGCTGGCAGCAACAACCTGCTCAAGGCTGTCTACACGCTGACCATGGGTAAATTCGAGCATCTGCGCCGTGCCGTCATCATCCTCGGCGGTACCGGCGTGGCCTCCATTCTCATCGGCTTATGGACACTACAGGCATGAGCCCGGCCATCCACATTCTTTCCCTCAATCCGGCGCTGGATGTCACCTATGAAATCCCCCACTTGGTCGCCGAACAGAAAGCCCATGCCCTTCACACTCGATATGACCCCGGCGGCAATGGCATCAATGTGGGTCGTGCCATGAAAAAACTGGCTGTCCCTGCCACCACATGGGGCGTACTGGGTGGTGAAATTGGCCATCTGCTACAGCATCTGCTGCAACAGCATCTGGGAGAAACCCGTTTCTATCCGGTGGAGGGTGTTACCCGAATCAATGGCACGGCACTGGAGACCGAGACTGGCCACCAGTACGAAATCAGCGGTGTGGGGCCGGATATTCCACCGGAAGTACTGTCGAGCCTGCTGGATGCATATATACTTCAGGGCGGGAATGGCTACGCCGTGCTCACCGGTTCATTGCAAGCAAGCCTGCCAGAAGACCTCTATGCGCAACTTTCCCGCCGCATCCGCGCCAGTGGTGGCCTGCCGGTCATCGACTGTCACGATACCCCCCTGCGCCACGCCGTCACGGCCCAGCCTTTTCTCATCAAGCCCAACCAGTATGAACTGGAACAACTCCTGGGCACCCGTTTCACCTCCCTGAAAGAAACTGCACAGGCCGCACGGGAGCTGGTTGCCGATGGCGTCGAATGGGTCTGTGTTTCCATGGGTGAGGCCGGTGCCCTGCTGATCGGACAAACAGAAAGCTGGCTGGGGCATATTCCCAAGGTGGAAGTACGCTGCACCGTCGGCGCCGGTGACGCCACCCTGGCCGGCATCGTCGCCGCCTTCGCCCAGGGTAAAACGGCAGAAGAAGCCCTGCGCCTGGGCCTGGCTTGTGGCGTAGGCACGGTTCAGCAACCGGGCTCGGTATTGTTTGAACCGGAAATGCTGTCAGGTATCGGCCAGCAAATTAATGTCCAGGCTTTTGCTGTCTAAACTTGTCTATTGATGCTTCCACCTGTGACTGATCTGTCTAATCCCAGCCAACACCCCGGTTAAGAAGAGGATTCATAAAGCCAAGACGAAATATGTGGCTTAATCAGGTGAACAGAGGCTTGCGTGTGACATCAAGCCCAATATCCCGAGCCGCCATATCGAACAGTCATCCCAGGCTGCCCAGCATCGACTCGTCGTAAGGCAACAGTACCGCGTCAGTACGGACCCTGACTACCAGATCCGGATTGGCGATGAAACTGCGCCCGAAGGCAACCAGATCCATACAGTTTTCCATCAGCTCTGCCTTGGCACGCGCGGGCGTGAAACTACCACACCCGATCACCGTGCCCGGATAGCGATGACGCACATAGTCTACCGGTCGCCCCCCAAGGTAATCGTAGCGCTGATTAGCATCGAAAGCGGCAACGTGCACATAGGCCAACTTCCTGCGACCGAGCTCAGACAACAACCAGTCAAAAGTAGCTTCATCACCCGGCGTGTAGTCTAGGTTGACGTAGGCCTGAGGTGACAATCGAATGGCGGTATGCTTTGCCCCCACGGCATCAGCCACGGCATCAACCACATGCAGCGGGAAGCGAGCCCGGTTCTCCGGGCTGCCGCCGTAGTCGTCCTCGCGCCGGTTGGTCTGCAGGTGCAGGAACTGATCGAGTAGATAACCGTTGGCACCGTGGATCTCTACACCATCGAAACCCGCCCGAATGGCATTGCACGCGGCCTCGGCAAAGCAATTGACCAGTTCCTCGATTTCAGTGGAAGTCAGTTCACGAGGGACCTCGTAGCGCAGCCCCCGCGCCCGCGGCACCGGGGCATTGAGCGCAACCTCGCTGGGTGCCACGGGTAGACACCCTGTGTAGTGGCTATGGGCCATGCGCCCGGTATGCCAAAGCTGACAGAAAATAAGACCGTCTCTGGCGTGCACCGCGTCCGTGATCCTGCACCAACCTTCCACTTGGGTAGCCGTGAAAATCCCCGGTGTCCGCGGATAACCTTGAGCACGGGGATCAACAAGAGTGGCCTCGGTAACGATCAGAGCAGCATCCGCACGCCTGCCATAATAAGCTTGCGCACTTTCCGCGGGCACTAGTCCTTCGTCTGCAAAACACCGTGTCATGGGTGCCATGACAATACGATTCTTGAGTGTCACCCCGCTGGGGAGGCTATAACTCGAGAACAGTTGCTGGTTATCCATAGCCACTTCTCGCATCCGTTCATTTCTTGCCAAAAATTTTCTGGGCCATGATAAGCCCCGGACAAATCCCAACGGCGGCCGCAAACAAGAAGAAAGCTGGGACCATATACAGGAACCAGTGCACCTTGCTGAAACCGGTCAGCCAGATGCCGATCAGAATCAATGTGGCGGCATTGAAAAAGAAAAACCGCATCGCTTTGCTTGCCTTGGTCATGAATCATTCTCCTTCTTCGCTTTGATGAAAATCCTGCCGTTCATGAAGCAGGACGGCCTTAAGCATAGAGTGGGCTATAGTCCATAACAATGGATAATATCTTAATATTATTAGTATCCTAATTGTTACGAATAAGCTTACCAGCATGAATAATCTGAGACGCATGATCGCCTTCGCCCGCGTAGTCGAGGCTGGCAGTTTCTCGGGTGCAGCACGCCAACTGGGTATTGCACGCTCGGCCGTCAGCCGGCATATCGCACTCTTGGAAAAATCTTTCGGTGTACGTCTGTTAAACCGCACCACACGCCGTCTAAGCCTTACAGAAGCAGGGAGAATCTACTATGAAAGTTGCACCAGCATTCTGGCCGAGGCCGAAGCGGCCACACAACGTATCCACAACCTACGGGACCAGCCGGTCGGTACACTGAAAGTAGCAGGGCCGAACAGTTTCACCAGTCAACTGGCAAAGTTGATTCACGCATTCATGCAACAATACCCTGCGTTACGCATTGAATTGCAACTGGACGACCGGGTAATAGATATGGTCCAAGAAGGTATCGATATCAGCATCCGCATCGGTTGGCTGCCGGATTCCGCCGTGGTGGCGCGCCGGCTTTGTGACTCACCACGGATCCTGTGTGCCTCACCGGCCTATCTGGAGCGCATGGGCCGCCCCGTTACACCAACCGAACTGACGCAACACGAATGCATCATTTTCAACCGGCTACCAACCCCGAACCAGTGGGCTTTCATGCACAACCGGCACCGAAAGACAGTTCAAGTGCAGGTACAGGGCCACCTGCAAACCAACAGCGCCATCGCCGTACGAGAATTGGCATTGGACGGTGCCGGCATTGTACTGCTGTCAAGCTTCCTGGTGGCTGAGCACATCGCGGCAGGACGGCTGGAACGGCTGCTACCAGACTACGACTGTGGTAGCGCCGGTGTATACGCTGTGAGCCAGGAACGGCAGTACCGGCAAGCAGGGGCGCGACTGTTGGTTGCGTTTTTGGCAGAACAGTTGGAACGATTGGTATGACAACGTCATCTTGTTAGCATTTTGCCAATCTAATCACCAAACACAACTTAGGGCCAAACAACAGTGCTTAATTGATACGGCTAACCAGGCGTATGGACAAGATTTTCGCAATAGTTTCACTCGGGCACCGTCACACCAAGAGACGACCTCAAGGCTCGT
>JALWTZ010000266.1 GCA_026993285.1 Lysobacterales bacterium
TCTTTTCCTTCAGTGTTTCCTCGTGCAGGCTGTGATCCTCTTCCAGCCATTGGCCGATGGGCAACTGGAAGCCGAACTCGCCTTCCAGCACCTTCTCCAGCCCCTCGACATCCCACTGTTCATCCAGCGAGCCTGGCGGGATGTACTGATCCAGCAGATTGCGGAAGACATCCTCGCGCATTTCCACGATGGTATCGTGCACATCGTCAGCTTCCAGCAGTTCGTTTCGAAGCGTGTAAATCACCCGGCGCTGGTCGTTGGCCACGTCATCGAAATCCAGCAGGTGCTTGCGGATATCGAAGTTGTGCCCTTCCACCTTCTTCTGTGCATTCTCGATGGCCTTGTTCACCCAGGGATGTTCGATGGCCTCGTTTTCCTCCATGCCGATTTTCTTCATGATGGCCGATACCCGCTCGGAGGCAAAAATGCGCATCAGGTTGTCTTCCAGTGACAGGAAGAAACGCGAAGAACCGGGATCACCCTGGCGGCCGGCACGGCCACGCAGCTGGTTGTCGATACGGCGGGATTCATGCCGCTCGGTGCCCACGATGTGCAGGCCACCGGCCTCGATGACCTGTTGATGGCGTTTCTCCCAATCCTTGCGCACCTTCTCCTTGTCCGCTTCCGAGGCATTGGGGCCCAGCTTTTCCAGTTCTACCTGCAGGTTTCCACCCAGCACGATATCCGTGCCCCGGCCAGCCATGTTGGTGGCGATGGTCACCGCGCCGGGCATGCCGGCCTGGGCGACGATTTCCGCCTCGCGGGCATGCTGCTTGGCATTGAGTACCTCGTGGGGAATGCCAGCCTTTTTCAGCTCCCGTGACAGCAGCTCGGACACTTCGATGGAAGTGGTCCCCACCAGCACCGGTTGCTTGCGCTGGTGGCAATCCTTGATTTCCTCCACGATGGCGCGGTATTTCTCCGCCTGGGTGAGATAGACCAGATCCGGGCGGTCATCCCGCTGTACCGGCAGATGGGTGGGAATGACCACCACTTCCAGCCCGTAAATGCTCTGGAATTCGTAGGCCTCGGTATCCGCCGTGCCGGTCATGCCGGACAGCTTCTCGTAGAGTCTGAAATAGTTCTGGAAGGTGATGGAGGCCAGGGTCTGGTTCTCCTTCTGTACCGGCACACCTTCCTTCGCCTCGACCGCCTGGTGCAAGCCATCGGACCAGCGCCGGCCTTCCATGGTGCGACCTGTAAATTCGTCCACGATGATGACTTCGCCATCCCGTACGATGTAATCCACATCCTTCTGGTAATGCACCAGTGCCCGCAAGGCGGCATTGAGATGGTGCACCAGCGCCAGATTGCCGGGGTCGTAGAGATTGGCATCCTCCGCCAGCAGGCCATGCTTGCGTAGCAGTTCTTCCACATGCTCCATGCCTTCCTCGGTCAGGTAGACCTGCTTGGATTTCGGATCAGAAGTGAAATCACCCGGGCCTTCCTCGCCTTCCACCGGCACCAGCTGACGCACCAGCTTGCTCATGGCCACATACAGATGCGGATCATCATCGGTGGGGCCGGAAATGATCAACGGCGTGCGGGCCTCGTCGATGAGAATGGAATCCACCTCGTCCACGATAGCGAAATGGTGACCACGCTGCACCCGCTCCTCGGCGGAGAAGGCCATGTTGTCCCGCAGGTAGTCGAAGCCATATTCGTTATTGGTGCCATAGGTGATGTCCGCTGCATAGGCCGCGCGCTTGGCCGCCGCGGTCATGCCCGGCACCACCACACCCACGGTCAGGCCCACGGCCTCATAGACCGGGCGCATCCACTCGGCATCCCGACGGGCCAGGTAATCGTTCACCGTCACCACATGCACGCCCCTGGCAGGCAGGGCATTGAGGTAGGCGGCGGCTGTCGCAACCAGTGTCTTGCCCTCACCGGTGCGCATTTCGGCAATCTTTCCGGAATGCAGCACCATCCCCCCGATCAGCTGCACATCGTAGTGGCGCATGCCCAGTGTGCGCCGTGCCGCTTCACGAATGACGGCAAAGGCCTCCGGCAGCAGATCATCCAGTGCAGTGCCTGCCTCAAGGCGCTCACGAAATTCAGCAGTCTTGCCTTTCAGCGCTTCGTCATCCAGTGCACGGATGTCCTCTTCCAGCGCATTGATGGCATCAACCTTCTTGCGAAATGCCTTGATGATCCGGTCGTTTCGGCTACCGAAAATGGAAGTGAAAATCTTGTTGAACATTGAAATATCCTGAATACAAACTTGGCCGGTTGAAACGGCGTTCAAGAAAAAATGGAGGTGCTCATGCGCTCAGGCATGAAGCAGGGTTTCAACCGAGAAAGGGTCGAGGATTGAGCCTGCGGTTATTGAACAGGATCTCGAAATGCACATGCGGGCCGGTGGCGCGTCCGGACTTGCCCATCTCTGCGATGGATTGCCCCCGCTGGACGCGTTCCCCCACTTCAACGAGATTCCTGCGATTGTGGGCATAGCGGGTAATGTAACCGTTGCCATGGTCAATTTCCACCAGGTTGCCATAACCATAGCGCGGACCCGACCAGACCACGACACCATCGGCCACAGCCTGCACCGGTGTGCCCATATGACCGGAAAAGTCCAATCCGCCATGGCGGGCCGTCTTGCCGGTAATCGGATCCACCCGTTTGCCATACAGGCTGGACAGCCAGCCGGATTGTACCGGCCGGCCTTGTGGTACAAAGCGGGCATCACGCAGTTGCCCCTGCATGCGGGTACTCAGAAGGGAAAGTTGTTCTTCCTGCCGCTCGAGGCGATGGCTTAACTGAAGCACATACTGCTGGAATTCATCCATTGCCAGCGGTCTTGCCGATTCCACCGGGCCGCTGCCTGTACCCGGTGTTTGCGACCATTCACGATTCAGATCCTTCAGGTCGAAATCAGCCACATCCGCCAGCCTCAGTGCCAGCTCATCCATGCGGACACTGCGCGCCTGCAACCGGCCCAGTTCACGCGCCAGGGCATCCAGTGCCTGCTGATGCTGTTGTTCTTTCTCAGCCAGTTGCGCCTTTTGCTGATCAATGCTTTCCTTCAGCGCGGCGATGGTGGCCAATGTATCGGATTCACTGCCACCCTGACTCTCTCCCAGCCAATACCCCAGAGAGATGGCACCCAGAAAGAGACTGCCCATGGCCATCATTGCAGCCCATCCTGCCTGTTTCAGGGTGATGTCCAGTCTATAGGGGCGCTGGCCCCTGCGACCGATGACAATGATGTTCATTTCTGTCTGTATTCCGGTATGCTGTTTGCCATGACTACGACCTCTCCGCGCACCTTCCATCAATGGGTGGACCAGCTTCAGGATACGGCCCCCTCAGCACTGGAGCGGACACTCGCACAGGCCGATCAACTCCACCACTGGAATCTGCAACTGCGCAGACGGCTGCCAAAAGCACTGGCCGAGTCGGTTCGGCTGTGCAATATACGCAAAAATGGCGTGGCTGTCATCGCCATTCCATCACAAACGATTGCCAATCAGGTGTACCTGCACCAGCACCTCCTGCTGGAAGCACTGCAAAAGCTGCAATTACCCGTCACCCGAATCAGCCTGCGCATCCACGAAAACCTGCCCCTGGACGGCAAAAACTACCGCGCCCTGCCCAGCCTGTGGGCCACTGATTCTGAAAAATAGCCGTTTTCAGCCTACCGCTTCTGCAGGATGCACATAGGAAATGGGTGCGGAATCCAGGTCCTCGAAGGTCGTCTCTTCCCAGGCTTCACGATCAGCCATGAGTTTCAGCAACAACTTGTTATTGAGCGCATGTCCAGACTTGTGCCCGGTGAAAGCACCGACCAGGCTGTGGCCCAATAGATACAAATCACCGATGGCATCGAGAATCTTGTGCTTGACGAATTCATCGTCATAGCGCAGGCCATTTTCGTTGAGAATACGGTAATCATCCAGCACGATGGCATTGTCCATGGTGCCGCCCATGACCAGGTTGCGCTTGCGCAAGGCTTCGATATCACGCAGGAAACCGAAAGTACGCGCCCGGCTCACTTCCTTGACAAAGCTGGTGGTGGAAAAATCCACCATGGCCTGGCTGGGTACCTGTTCGAATACGGGGTGGGAAAAATCGATACTGAAACTGACCTTGAAGCCTTCATAGGGGTCAAAACGCACCCACTTGTCACCATCCCGGGCTTCCACCGACTTCAGAATGCGGATGAAGGTTTTCGGGGCTTCCTGTTCACGAATGCCGGCGGATTGCAGCAGGAACAGAAAGGGCCCTGCACTGCCGTCCATAATCGGTACTTCCGGCGCACTCAGCTCCACATAGGCATTATCAATGCCAAGACCCGCCATGGCCGACAGCAGATGCTCCACCGTACCCACACGCACTTCCTGCCCTACAGCATCATGCACTACCAGCGTGGTGGACATGCTGGTATCTCCTACATTTTCCGGTTTTGCCGGGATTTCTACCGGTTCTGGCAGGTCCGTTCTTCTGAAAATGATCCCTGTGTTGACGGGGGCCGGCTTGAGCTTCATGTAGACTTTCTGGCCGGAATGTATACCCACGCCGGTGGCCTGGATTTCATTTTTCAAGGTGCGCTGACGGATCATAAGCAGGGTCTAATGTTTATAAAATCAGCAGATATTACCATACCTGCGCGTATCTTCAAGCTTTTTTACCACAAGCCGCCTGTTCTGTTGTTTTTTTACAACAGGTCGCTTGTCGAGCAGCGCACATTTTCCCCGGCGTCGCACTTCCCTGTGCCACTGTACCAAGCCGGAATTCCGTAATTTCAGTCCGCCTGGCGGCGACGCAGAAAAGTCGGAATATGCAGGTAATCCTCTTCCGTAGCCGGTTCGGTCAGGTCCGGCTGCAGTTTTTTCTCCTGCTGACGGATCACCGTGGGCTTTTCCAGATCCGCATAATTCACTACCTCCGCAGAGGGACGACTTTTGGGCCGCTCCGGCGTTTTCTCCCCGCTCTGCCCAGCCAGACCGGTGGCTACAACCGTCACGCGGATTTCGTCCTGCAAATCCTCGTCCACACTGGTACCCACCACCACATTGGCGTCTGCGGCGGCATAGCGGCCCACGATTTCGC
>JALWTZ010000267.1 GCA_026993285.1 Lysobacterales bacterium
CGATGCTCACAGCACCCGCGTCATTGCTGCCGGCCTGCCGCCAGTTGCAACCCGGGCATTGTCCACTGTTGTACTGCAGCCAGCGGCCATCCAGTTGCATGTTGCCGGCGCTGTTGAGTTTTAACTGCCCGGCTACCAGCCACCACTGGTTGTTGCCACTGTTGTCGTAGTGGTAGAAGGCGGCAACGGTGATGTCGTCCTGGGTTTCAATGAAAATACCCCGCCCCGGTTCTTCCGGGTTCCACCACAGGCCGTTGATGGGGGCAAACTCGGCTGCCTGCAGCAGTTGGGCGCAGATCAGAAAGGTCCATATCCAGTGTTTCATTTTTTCTTCCCTTGGTTTGAGGAAAGGCGAGTGTATGGCCCTTCAGGGCTCGTGAGCAGTTTGGCAAGCTTGCCAACAACGACCAGTGCTCCTTTTATGTGAAAATGGGGTGTTTGTCTGCGACTGATATTCAGGTCGATGAATAATGAGGGGGTACGGTTTGCACGGTTTATTCCATATTTCAGCCGATTGACCACGGCAATGAGTGATCTACCTATCGCCATAGATCCTGCAAGGCCTTCTCGTTGAACAGTTGCAGCCCTTCGGGCAGGCGGCTGCGGCCCAGTTGCACCATGTGCGGTTTCTTTGGCAATGGGTAGATGCGGATGTCATCTTCCCTGGGGTCCATGCGTGCTTCCAGCGCCTTGAGCAACAGTGACAGTTCCCGCTGGCTGGCATGCCAGTAGTACACGGAATACTGAATGCACAGGGCCTGCTGGCTGACCAGCCGGTGTACCCGCGCCAGCCTTTTGGGGCAGGCAATGTCGTAACAGATCAGCCGGTGTATTTTCTTGTTGATTGCCATGATTCAAGGCAGCTCCTGTTGCAGTTCCACCAGCCAGCGGTGCATGCGATTGAACAGGTCTTGCGCGAGGCGTTCGGCTTGTGCCCGGTGGTTTTCCACCTGACGGATGGCGGCCTGTTCTTCCAGCGGGGCCACCGGTTTGGGCCGGGCCTCAAGGGCGCAGGCTTTCAGCCAGCCCAGGCGGGCGGTTTCCAGCCGCAGGGCCAGCATGGCGCCGCAGCGCCGGTGCAGTTCCGCCCGGTATGTGAACAGTTGTTCCTGCGCCGGCCCCAAGCCATGTTGCTGCAAGGCTTGCATGGCTACCGACTGGGCCAGCTGGTGAAACACCCGCTTGCTGAGCAGGTGGTTTTCTTCCCCCACCAGCCAACGGGCCGTGCGGTTGAGCCACTGACGCAATGCGGCGCCATGCAGGTAAGCCTGTTGTGAACCGGCAATGGCCAGCCGGTAGTTGAGCGTGCTTTCCACCCGCCGACGCTGGTACCTGAACCAATCATTGAGACGCTGTTGCCAGTCGGGTCTTTCCTGCAGGTCGGCCAGGCGTTGCCGCAGGCCGGTTCTGCCGCTGGCCTGCCCCAGCATGAGGGCGCTGTGCCCGGCCTGCTGAACCTGCACCACAATGCCACGGCTGGCACAGGCGAGTAGTACGCTGCTGTGCAGCCAGACTTTTTCGTTGAGGTACAAGCGGGAGATACGGGACAGGGGTATGGGCCGGGATGGCTTGCCGGCACGTTCGATGAGCAGTGCCCGCTCTTCCAGCGCCAGGCGGCATTCCTGTTGCGGGCAGAGCCATACCGGCCGGGGATGATTGTTGTGGTAACGGTGGTCGCGGCTGTTCATGGCTGTGGCAGTTCTTCCCGGTTTTGCAGATAGCGCAGCAGATAACCACTGGCCGCGCGCATCCACACCCGCATGGCGCGGGCGCGTTTTTCGTAGCTGGCATAGAACAGGCCCCGCCCTTCCCGCTTGAGCAGGCAGGCGGCACCGTCTCTGCTGAAGTGCTCGGCAGTCAGTTTTTGCCGGGCAAAGAGCCGCCAGACCAGGCGGTCTACCTGCAGGCGCATGGGTTCCATCAGGTCTGCGGCCAAGGATTCCCGCCCGTGAGCCGGTTCGTGCAGGTAACCCAGCCACGGGTCCAGCCCATGGGCGTGCAGTATGCGTACCGCGTCACTGAACAGCAGGGTGTAGCCCAGGGAAAGGGCAGCGTTGACCGGGTCTGGCGGTGGTCGGCGCTGCCGGCCCTGAAAGCCCAGGCTGGCAGGCAGGGCATGACGAAGCACGCCATACCAGCAGGCCGCGGCCGCGCCTTCTATGCCACGCATGCCTTCCAGGCTGTATTCACCGGCCAGTTGAATCCGCAGTTGTTGCAGGCGCTGGCCGGCTGAATGCCAGTGACGGCGCAGATCGGGGCGGTAGCGGGCAATGGTGGCCAGTTGCCTGCGGGTGGCGGCCAGTTTGTGGGCCAGCAGGGTGCGTACCAGCTGCCGGCATGCATCGGGTTGTTGACGCAGCTGGTATTGCTGCAACCGGCGCGTGACATCCTTGCCGGGGTTACCCAGTACATGCGCCAGACGGTTGCCGCGCCGGCCGCAAATGATGGTAATGGCGATGCCGGCATCGGCCAGGGCCGCCAGGGTGCTGCTGTTCAACGCCACCTGACCGTGGATGACCACCCGCTCCAACAGGGCGAAAGGAATCCGCATGGGGCCGGTGTGCTCACTACGCACCATCAGCGCCTTGCCGGAGCACTGCAGTTCACTGTAGCGGCGGTCGATGTAGAGGGTGCTCATGGCTCAGTCGAAATACCAGAAGGCCGGCTGTGACGGGGCTTCACCCAGGCCCAGGGCTCGGGTGTGGGCGTTCTGGCTGATACGTACCAGCAGAAAACGGTCTTCGTCGGGGTCGATGACCTGCGCCATGCGCTGCAGCAACGCGTGCCATTCGCTATCGGTGAGGTAGCATTCGTGTACGGATTTTTGCCCACCGGTGGCATAGTCCCTGGCCACCCGCAGCGCCCGGCGCAGGCGGCGGTCATCACTGATGTCATAGGCGGCGAGATAAAGTTTGCGTTTAGCCATGGCGAGATTTTGCCAGTGGCATTCGCTGGTGAGGGGTTTGGCAAGCTTGTCAGCGTTTGCCGGTAATAAACTGGCGGAGGTGTTCTTGCAGGTTGCGCAGCTGGTGGCCGGCGCAGATGGCAATACCCAAGTCAGCGGCGCGGGTGCGATGCGGGTTGTCCAGATCCTGGAAACTGACCAGCATGCCGCGAGCTTGCAGGCCGCCGGCAAGGTCGGTCAGGGTATCGAGCTTGTAGAGGGCATCGGCGGCCTTGCTGTCTTCCCGCCCGCCGCGGAAACGGGCCGTCTTGCATTCGATGACATGCAGGCGGTTGTTGCGCAGAAAGACCACATCCAGTTCATTTTTCACGGTTTTTCCGGTTACTTCACGCTCAATATTGATGGAACGGGCGAAATCCTGAATGTGCGCATCCTGGCCGCGTAGGCGGCGCACGGCATCGAATACCAGGTATTCCAGCCAGCCACCGTTGGCAAAGAAACGGGCGTTTTCATCCTTGAACCGCAGGTGGTTTTTCTGCCGGCGCAGAAAGCCGCGCTGCTCGAACAGGTCGATGAGGGTTTTCAAATCACCGTGATCCTGGCTAAGCGGAGGAGTTTTCAGGTTGTGGTCGGCTGTACTGGCCAGCCAGTTCAAGGTGCCCAGGGCCTTGCTGTAACGTTCGATAGCCATGACCAGTTGCTCACCCACTTCGAGAAAGGGCCGGGGAGCGTTGTTTTCCAGGCTTTCCACCCGCGCGCCATGGGCTTGCAGAAAGGTGGAAATGTTTACCCGGTCGGCCAGCTCGTGGGGCGGTTGATCGTGCGGGTATAGCCAGTTGATCTGGTCGCGCTCCGGGTGGACGTAGAAGATAGGCAACCCAGAGGTACGAAAGGCTTCGTAGGCGGCGATACTCATCACCTTGGTACCGCCGGTGACATTGAGGCCGATGGTTTTTTCATCTCGCTGGGCGCGGTGCTCCTCCAGCAGCTCCAGCATGCTCAGTTGAATTTCGTCGAACCGCCAGGGTGAAGCCAGCGGCCATTCACTGACCTGGATTTGCCGCACCTGTAGAATCTCCCGCAAGTGGCGGGCACGTTGCTGCATGCCGGGGCTGACCACCAGTACCACGGCTTCAGGCTTGAGGGCCTGATCCAGTAGCGGCACCAGGTTGGGTGTGGGCTGGTCGGATACCAGGCAGACATGGGTGCGCAAGGCTTTCATGACCGCCCTCCTTCCTGGATGCGGATGATGCGCGCGGTACGCATGTTGGGCCGGTTTCGTTCCCGGTCATATTCGGTGGCCACATAGATGGCATCGGCCTGTTCTTCCACCGCCGCCATGAAAGCCCCCAGGCTCATGGGGGTCTTGCCACCCGTGACATCCACCGCTATTTGCTCGAAACCCTTTGCCCGCAATTTTTTCAACAGTTGCTGGCTGGTCGCTTTCGCCTCTTCGGCATCATCCGGGTCATCCAGCCGGTGCGGGCCAAAAACCTGAATGCCGCTCTCATGGCACAAGGCTGCCAGATCGTCCGCCACCTGCATGGAAAAATCGGTTGCCAGCAGTGCTACAGCCTGCGGCCGCTGCCGCCGGATCAACCATTCGGGTACAGCCGCTTGACTGACAGTAAACAACAGCGCCTGCCAACATTGTTCTTCCTCGGTGATCTCACGCGGGTCGGGAAAGCGGTTGGCCTGCAACCAGCGGCGCAGTTTGTCGCGGGAGAGCCAGGCCCAGAGTGCACCCAGAACGCTGGCCACGAACATCAGATTGCCCAGCAGTATGCCGATCTGGTCCATCACCAACCACCACTGCTCGGATAGGCCAAACAGCTGACCATTGCTACCAATCAGGGACATGCCTTTTCTCCATTTCAGGGTTGGCTGTCATTATGCACGGATGAGCACGGTTGTCTTTGGACGCAGGCTTGTGGTTCCTTTCAGGTAACTCAGGCTGGTAACACCATGTTTATCAACAACCACGCAGAACTCGTAAAGGTTCAAGACGTGCCTTGCATTGCTCAAGTTCATCAGCAGTCAGTTCACGACCACGAAGTTCCGGCGGCAAATCCAGCGCCAGATGCAAATAGCGGGTACCTCATAAACAAACGGCTGCAGCCACGTATACAAGCAAAGTGTAAAGTTCCTCTCCAGAATTATTGGGCCACTTCAGTTGTGATGTGTACAGATCAGAGTATCAGCCTTGGTTTTCTTTCTTGATGCGGTAGGCCTGAAGCTTGGCACCGTATTGCTCCAGTTGTTCCGCCGTGAGTTCGCGCCCGCGCATGTGGGCGGGTAGTTCCAGGCTGAGGTGAATGTAGCGCGCGCCTTTTTCGCATACCTTTGCAGCGATATTGACCGGCAGGGTGCCAATGACGGTATCGCCCTCGCGGATATCATCGATATCCAGATGAGCAATCTGGCGGTCAGCTTTCACACCTTGTTGTTGCGCCCATTGCCGGGCACCTGGATGGCGAGAGATAAACCAGGTGGTCATGGTTCAGGCCTCCAGAACCTGCCTCAGTAGGCTCTTCAATGTACTATAGAGGGTTTGTTCATCCTCTGTCATGTTGAGTACTTTGCGATCCTTTGATAACAATCCATGAACAAGCGCATTACGCAGGTTATTCAGGGTTTTAAAACCATCGCGTACATATTTCAATTCCTCACGCTTTCTATTGCGTGTCTCAAAAACATTGAGGTTGCCACCTGCATCGGCTACGGCGCGTGAAATGGCACTTTCCAAACCAAAGGCTGCGGCGCGGACAAAATCGTGCCGTTCCAGGTATTCAAAAGCCAAGGCTTTTTCCCAGTCGGCGCGACTTTTACCTTTGAACCAACTTATGCGCTGTCTGAGTTCATCTGCAAAAAGTACCGCAAGCGGATTATGTTCCTGACATTCTTGTTTACTCCAGCTCGTCAACTTCTCGCGAGCTTTTACCGGGTTGGTGCAGCGTTCATAAAACGCCGCCTGCCGCAGAAAACACCCAGAATCACCCTGCAGACCAGCCAGAACACTGTAGTCACCATCCTTGTTGTAACTGGTCATAGCGCTGATGCCATCGGCAATTTTCAGCAAGCCGTTCAGTTCATAAACCGGTGCTTCACCGGTGTCTTCGTTATATGCGCCATACCAGATTTTTTCGACTGTAACCTTGCGTAACGCGCGCAGGTACAGCGCTGCAAGCAAGCCAATCATGGGTAGATGTCTGAAAGCATGGGTGATATCAAGGTGGAGGGTGCTCTGTTCGGGAACAGCATCAGCCATGTGTCGTAACAATTCGACCTGGTCGGTTTCAGACAGCCCATAAGGCACCAGCCACAGCAGAACTTCGCAACCCAGCTTGTCAGCCAGTACGGGAGCAAGAGCATCAAGCATGGGCTGGCTGACTGTCTTGTTTTCGACGGCTTCTACCAGCGCCAGCCGGTCCACCTCGGCGGCATTACCCAATTGCAGGTCACCTTCGAACAGGTGATCCCACATGCTGCCGCGGGTACCAAATACCACAAAGCGGTCAGGGTGAATACGCTGCACCAAAGCCCAGCCGAAAAAGGCCAATTCTTCCGCGTGACCGCCATCATCAAACAGATAGCGGGTCTTGCGGTAACTGCCGTCGTTTTTGGGTACACGACCAAGGAAGGTAACAAGGGTTTTCATTGGAATTTCCTGTAAAGTTGCTATTGTTTGATCGGGCTAATACCTTAAATCCTATCCAGGGTTATTGAACCACTACAACTCTGGTCAGCAAGTCGGTTTGTAATCTATGATTCGCAATCTCTCAGCCGATCAAGCGCTTCGCTTTTCTTAAGCTTTTGTTTTTTCTTTTGACTTGACTTCAGACCAGGTGCTCCCCAACCGTATTGGTTGTAAGCTTGTTCCATCCTATCAGCCAGGCGGTTTCTGTATTTACAGGGCCATGAGTCCGCACGCTGCATGTAGCTTCTGAGTGTTGACGCCAACTCCCCCTCGTATCTTTCTCTGGTCAATTTATCAGGCAACCCACCTAGGAACTCTTCCAGTTCGAGCATTGCTCTTTCGTGGTCTGGAAGTGCATTCCGCTCCGCCTGTTTTCGGGCTTCCTCCTTTTTCCTTTGCTCCTCTAGCAAGGCTTCTTCTTCCGCCTTTCTCTGCCGGGCAAGTTTTTCTTCCCGTTCTTTCAGGATTCTGATGTAATGGGAGGCCGCCTCATAGTCCAGTAACGCCAGCTTTTTCTGCTTGGCCCAAACGAATTCATTCTTCTTCTCTTTTGGATTGAGGCACATATGTCTGAGCGTCATTCCCGACGGGAGACGTGTCGCGCATTCGGGGTCGGCCATCGCTTTCAGCGCAACGATCTGCGGGCTGGCGCGCCAGCCACCCTGTGGTTTCATCCGTCGCTCCATATATTCCTCAAAATCCTGGATGGCGCCTTGCAGTAGATGTCTAGGGCTATCTACCGGCTCATGGTTGGGATCGTTGGGGATAAGCACGGACCGGCCATAGTCCAATTCCACTCGGATTTGCCCAAAACCAAAGGATTTCCCCATGCCAAGTGCATGACGCAGTGTTCCGTCTCCCCCCCAGCCCAAGGCCCAGACGAGCAGACCAAGTTCTTCTCGCTTGAGGTTGTGGAACACCAAGCGACCACGAAAACGGCTACCTTCTCGTAGCGTTTCCAGCTTGACTTGCACCTTCTTGTTTTCGCGCTGATCGGCATGAAGCTGTTGTACGCCAGCTTGGTCTAGAGGACGCACTGGATAGCGCTTGTAACCACGTAATCTGGGATTTGGCGCCGAGGCGGTCGACATATAGGTGGCGTATTGATTTCCCGTCAGTTGGCCCGAGCGCCTGTTTCGATCGACCTTTTGCGTGATGTAGTTCGGAAAATAGGAGAGTTTGGGGCCATTGAGGATGGTATCGGGTTGCGTTTCCGAATCGGGTTTATCTTCAGCGATTGCCATATCAACGCTGACCCGCGCCTTGAGTGCATCATCCTGTTTCTCGCCATTGACGGCGCCAAACAGAAGATCGGCAAAATCGTAGCCATTCTCTTTTCCGGGAGCATCGAGGTGTTTCGTGGAGGCGTGACGGATGCAATCCAGGGTGGTGAAATCTCCGGCAAGACGGGGCATATAAGCCAGGCCGATGCGCAGGATGCCACTGTCTTCGTTGTAGAAAACGGGCACTTTTCCACCATTTCGGTATATTGTCTTCCAATAGCCGTTCCACGGGCGGTCACTGTTGGCTTCCTCATCTTCGTGGATAAAGAGAAAATCTCGCCAATAGCGGGTATCGACCCTGATGGCCTTATCTGGAGCTTCATCGTAGAAGATGAAGTCTTGTTTCTTGCCCTTGTCTTTCGTGCTATCGGAGATCTGCCCGGTGAATACCGCAAAGCCCTTGTTGGAACCCTGACCGGGCTTGGCAAGATGCTTATCCACGTAAAATGGAACGGTATGCTCATCCCAATTCATTTTCTGGCAGAGAAGTGTCCATTTCTGATACTTCTCACGCACGGTCATTCCTTGCTTGAAAACAGGCTTGGGAGTGCCGGTGGCGTTTTCGATATCGCGATGATGCAATCGTTTCATCTGACAAGGAATGATTTCCTGCCCCCCATCTTTAGTCATGCGCAAAAAGCCGGTTTTGATGTTGTTGACCTTATCCTTGTAGGAAGCGGAAACATACCTGCCTGAGATGTCGCGCAACCCGGGGCGCTGCTCATCCACCATGCGCATCCGTCCAAATGCCGCGATTTCGACGACAGAGCGGAGCATGCCCTTGAGACTGGAGCCTGGGATAGCGTAGCGTCCATCAGGAAGCTGGAATGGGTGGACTTCGGTATTGGGCCGGTCATTGGCATTGTTTCTTTTTTGCTCGCCACCAACGAGCAGAGGCGTTTCCGCCGTCAGCGTATAATGGATTTCGCCGCTGTAGCCGTCCTGAAACGGATGGTCGTGGGACACTTGCTTGCCCCATTCAGGGATGACGACAGTTTCAGACAGCGGAACAAAGTTATAGGGAGCCGAGATGGCCTGCATGTTCTCTTTGCTAAGACCTTGAGGGCAATTGGGACGAGCGTTCATGGTCATTCCTCGCTATCTGTGTTGTTTTCGATGGCGGTGAGCAGGGTCAGGGATTGGATGACGCCGCGTTCCTCGGTATCGCGCCAGTAGCGACGATAAACAAGAAAACCATTGGCGCCGTGGAGCCGATGCCGGACTTCGTCACAAAACCCTTCGCCCTGTTCATCATGACTGTGACTGCTGAGTATCCACCCTGCCACTCCGATATGGCGCAGAGCCAGGCTATGGCCTTGCTCGGTTACGGCTTCAGCCGTGAGCAGACAGCCCCAGTCAGATTCGGGCTTGGGCAGGCCATTAGTGAAGTAGCATTGATGGGACTGGAATTGGAGCCAGCCTTGCCTGGGCGCTTTGTTTTGCAGCTCTGCCCACACTTGATCGGGGTCGGTGAGCGTCAGCTTGTATTCCAGCTTAGGCGCGCCTGATTGCATGGGTGGCAACTTTGCGCTTTCAGCGACTTTCATGTAGACGTCGAGTGTTTCCATCAGGCAGCCTCCTCGTTGCTATCCGTGTTGTCGGCTTGATTCAACCAGTCAGCCAATGGCCCGGTCAGTTGGCCTGTAAAATATCCGTTGCCGGTACTGGTTTTCGAACCTATGGCGAGTCGACCCTCGCAGAGGTCATCAAGGGTATCTTTTAGTGCCTTGCGTACTTTGGCACCTGCGTTTTTCAGTTCACTTTTTTTCATGGCCACGGGGATGGCCAATTCGCCACCAAGCAGACTTTCTTCATCAAAGAGCATGCGGTTACGGACTCCGCCGGTAAAGCGGTCGATGGCGTTATGCATAAGATGGGCGACCTGTACCTGATCCAGTGTGATGTGGATGTCATCCAGGATCAATGCCCCTGCCTGCCCCGTCTCTTCTCTACTGCTGTCGTTCTTGATCCACCCAAGCAGCGAGTGGAGCGCCTCAGGACGATCATCATTGAGCACCGTGTCTTCACAGTTCCACAGGCCAGCGTGCCGCCGGTAATGAAACGCAAGACGGTGCGCCAGAGCGCCTTTTACAGAAGAAGCCGGCACCAACGGCATTTTCAGTTGCCGTTGGCCCTGGCCATTTTTCCAGATAATGCATTCTTCAAGTTTTGGCAACAAATCAGCGGGCTTTTCGTTTTGACGGTGCAAGCTATCCTTGCCCTGCCCGATTCGCCAGAGTCCTTTGGCACTAAGCATGAGTTCTCCGCTGAGCCAATCGCTGGTGGCTGGTGGCTGGATTTCCGTTTTTTTCAAGGCTTGTGTATCGGCAAGGCCGTGTCCGAGTCGGTAGTACTGTTCACGTTGCTCGGCTTTTTTGAGATCAAAGCAGCCCTGATGCAATTCAACGAGCATCATCTTCCCAAGCCCTGCGCGGGTACTGCCACCAAGTCGGAATGCGGGGTGGCGCAACAGGCTTAGCAGGGCATCCCATTCAAGCTGACCCGCCTCGGGGGAAGCGGCCCAGAGCTTGATTTCCACGGCGAAGCGATGACCTGCAGGCAGCACTGCACGGTCGAACTTGGCCTTGTCGGCGGCCGCACCACGATGCGTCAGGCGGACGCGATCGCGGTAAACGGGGGTGTCCTGCTGATCCAGAACAGCCTTGTAGAGCTCATCTTCCAGACGCTGTTGATCGGTAATCAGTCCTTCTGCCGGCTGGCCCTGGCTGTCAAGCAGCGCGCCCCAGGAAACCAAAAGCCGGGAAGCTTCGCCATCCTTGCGTTTTTGATAGCCGAACAAATTGTCTGCGGCACTTTCATCATTGCCATGGGTTTCGATCCACAGGTGGCGCAAAACGCCGGCGAGACTGGAACCAGGCAATGCGGGCAGGCCATTGGCGTCGCGCACCAATGCGGTATCGAAAACACCGTCGGGGTTTCCGGTGCTGATAGAGAGTGCAGTAGCAGCCTCCAGAGTAAACCGGGTGATAAAGAGGGTGCTGCATTCAAGTCGGTTCATCGTCAGGCTCCTCAATTCTACAGGGTGTCGGTGATGCGATCAGCCAACATGCGAATAAACAGGGCGTAGGCACGGTTTTTGTGGGCATCAGGTATCTTGCCAGTGATAGTGTCGAAGGCGAGTTTTGCCTTGAGCCAGTCGGCCAGCTTTTGTGGTGGCTGGCCGCCTTCCTCAGCGGGAATCTCAATATTCCAGCCTTCGCCTTCCGGCTTGATGTAGGCATGGTCACCGAACAGGTGGTTGAAAATAGCCTGGCCGCTCTGATCACGCGCGATGCTGCCAACTTTCGACCATTGCGAACGTGACGGGCCGTAGTCCACATCGCCGGTGATGCCGTTGAAGCGGCGTGCTTGCAAAATGGCCTGGCGGTAGTTTTTAAGATGCTCCCGCACCAGGGTTTCGATAGTCTCGCGCCAGTCGATATCTGCGCGGCGTTCGAGCCACTGGATCAGCGGATCATTGGCGGGTTCTTTCACTTCGCCATCCGCCCTGGCGTATAGGGACAGTTCGTCGAACTGGGGACGGGCCGTTGCCAACAGCGGCGGGTTGACCCAGATACGGCCCAGCCCGGCTTCTCGGTACAGGCCGGCACCTTTTTCGTGCAAGCGCTGCAGTGCGTCTGCATGATCTGGCTTTCCACTGAGCGTGATAACGCTACCCGCCTCTATCACCAGCCGTTCACTGTCATAACCACGGCGGGCGCTGTTCCACGGGGAATAACGACGAGTACGCAGGAAGGTGCGCGACCAGTCGATCTGGCAGCCTTCCAGAGCAAAATCTTCTGGTGCTGGTTCGGTTTTGGGCTGTCCGAATGCATCGGCGAGGGCCAGGTCAGAGAGCAGCCAGAGAATAATGACGCCATTACTTTCACCGAATACTGGAGGAGCTTGGTCAACCTTGGTAATCCGACAGCGCCCGTATTCGGCAGAACGGGAGCGCCCCAGAAACCGTTCACCAGTCAAGGCATCGACTATCTGATCGAATTGCTCCTGATCCATATCGTCATCGGCTTCGATAAATGCCATGAAACGCTGACCACGTAACAGAGCGTCATAGCCAAACAATTGGGCCTCCGCGGCACGACCGGTTTCAGGAGCAATCGCGGTTTTCAACCGCAATTCCCGTGCTGGCTGACTGTAGCGGCCGTCTGCGTGTACATAGCCACCTCGTAGTTGCTTGATCTGTTTTTGTTGTTCATCACTGTCATGAAGGCGATTGACAAGCCTGTCCGCCTTCAGCCGTGTGATGTTTTGTTCAATTTCCTTGTAACCGCCGAGCTTTTCGTAATGCCAGCAGAGCGGCACTGGCCAACCCAGCAAGCCACCATCCCAGGGCATTGCATCGGAGAAGCGCAACTTACCGCTATGAAACAGCGTATAAGCGTCACGCCGGTTAAGATCAGAGTAAAATTGATTAGCCGCCACCCCCAAAAGGGCTGCTCCCGGTATCCGGTCCAAGGATTGGTGGCCACCTTCAGTAGCGGCTCTGGCACTGAAGATGCAATCTTCAAGCAAATCAATACGCAACGCCTGGCGTTTCATGCTTCTTCCTCCAGTGTGATAACGGCACGTCCGAGACCACGGCTACGATGTGCACCCACTGCGTCAATCAAGGGTAATACTTCACGGATACGTTCATGCCATCCATCAGGCAGCGTTGTTCCGGGTAGTGGTTCAATACGAGCTTGCAACAAAAGTGGGATGGTCACTTCAATGCCCCGTAAACTGTGGTTGCGCGCGGTGCCAGTAGCATATTCAACAGCCGTGCTGTAGAGCCCCGCGAATAATCCAGGCAATAAGCCTTTACCACTTTTGCTGGCCAGCCAGTTTTGCTGGGTTTCCGGCAGGGTGGCATCAGATATACGCAGGCAGCCCTGTTGACTCTCTCCACCATCCACCGGGTTACGCTTACCAAACAGGGTGTCAGTCAGACCTTCGAAATAATCCCAGCCCCAGGCTTCTGCACGCATAACAGCGTCACGCAGCAAACCCTTGAGGTGGCGCCCGGGGAGTATCGGCAAACCGTCGGGGTCGCGTTGGACGATGGCGTCATAGACGCTGCCCGCATCGCGTCCGCCGCCGGCGTGCCAGTAGCTTTTCAGGTCGATGTTCAGTTGTGCTTTCATGCGGCGTGTTCCTTTTGAGTGTCTGTGATGGATCGGGCGCGCATCAGGCTCAGCAAGGCCAGCGCGTCGCCCAGCGGGGTGCGGCGGACGGCATCGTCGCTATCGCTGTAGGGCAGTGTCGCATCGGTCGAAATACCGGCGAGTTTGTTCATCAGCGCGTCATATTTCTTCAGACGTACTTTTTTGTCGTTGTTGTCCGCCATCAGTTGTCGCCAGCGTTTGTAACGCCGCTTGACCTGGTCCTTGTCGTGGCCCATCAGGGTCATCAACTGGCGGGTGGGGCCGCGCGCCATATCATCCGCGCCGAGGGTTTCTGCCAGTTCAAGCAGGTCGCCAAGCCGGGGCTGTTGCTCCGCAAAATAGTACACACCGAGAGTATCGATAAACGTTTCATCACCAAAGTGGTGAGAAAGCGCACGCGTAACGATCTGGGCGTAATCGTCCACCAGCGAGCCGGTAATGCGGTAGAAGGCAATGGAGGATTCAGGGTTGTCCTGATTTTTCGCCTTCGCCGCTTTTTTCGCCTCGGCGAGCAGGCCTTCAGCGAGATGGATAGCCATGTGGAAGGGCTGGGAGGCACGCAGATATACAAGACCGAAAGCAAGCGTGAGACGTGATGGCAGGCCAGAGATATTGTGATCGCTGGCCAACTTTTTCAACTCATCTCGACTGGCTTTTTCAAAAGCCTCGGAGAAAACCTTGCAATAGTCCATGGCCAAGTCGGCACGAACGATGACGGTGATATCGTCGCCACCGAGCAGGATGGGACGGGCTGCCAGGCATTCACCGTCCCTGCGCGCGGGTAGCAGAATTTTTTTTGTGGCCTGTTGCGCCGTGCTTTGCGTGGTGGCGGCAACAGCATTGGAAAAAGCACGGAAAAGTTCGACGAATCGGCTGTCGTCTTTTTTGGCCGCATCACGAATGTGCATGAGCAACTGTCCCAGCCCGTTGCCGTCGGCATGGATCAGCGCAACAGTGCGGTCATCCCCGTTAAAGGGAAAAGCGCCTTTCCCGCTTTCACCTTCCAGATCCGTTGGCCAGTCGCGCCACCCCAAGTTGCTACCTTCCGGAGCAAAGCGTTTGAGAAAGCCGGCCTTTGACAGATCGGCCATCTGTTTTTTTCTGGCGGTGGCGGCGTCCATCGGCCCGTCCTTGGGTTTCCAACTGGCGTCGCCATCGGCGGCCTGTCCGGTGCGCCGCGAGCGCGTAGCGAGCGGGCTGGCCAGCGGCAGATTCGGGCGCTTGCGATTGGCGTCGGCGTTCATGGCTCGGCGCGCGGCATCGAAGGCTTCAGCATGTGTAGCACCTTCACCAACACCCAGGCTGAAATCGATACCCGGCGCCCACTGCTGCACAGCCAGCGTCCACAGCCGCATAAAACGCATCAACCCGTCGCGGTCATCGCAAAAGGCATAAATCGCCCCGCCCGCGCGACGGGAAAATCGAATGGTTTTCTCATCCATCCCCAGCGCGTCCAGAACAACGTCGAGCAAATTCCCGTCGCCATAAGTCATCTGGTCAAGCAGCTCACTGGCCCCGGCCACATCACGCAGCCTGCCCGATGAAAATAGATAGGACTGGATGGAATTTAATTCAAAAACCAGTGCATACATTTCATTCTCCAAATTCACGAACATTCTTGTTGCTGTTTGGCAAGCCTGTACTGTCATCCGCCAAGGCCGTTGAAAGCAAATGTGGGCCATACGGCCCCATCAGGTGGTCTTGTTGATCAGTCATATTCCTGTCCTGTGGTAACAGATGCTAGGATACACATCTGGAGGTGTATGAAGATGAGAACCAATATCGTGCTTGATGATGAGCTTGTGGCGGAAGCCATGAAAATGACGGGTGCCCGCAGCAAGCGAGAGGTGGTTGACCTGGCCTTGCGGGAACTGTTGTACAAGGTCAAGCAGCAGCGCCTGAAAACCCTCAAGGGCAGCGAACTGCTCGACCCGGATTACGATTTGCTTGAAGCTCGCAGGTGGATGGATGATGCTGGTTGATACCAGCATCTGGGTACAATGGTTGCGTGGTTGGGACACACCACAGACACGCATGCTCGATACGCTGCTGGATGAAGGGAATGCGTACCTTGCACCAGTGATCTTGCAAGAGTTGATGCAAGGGGCACGGAATGAAAGTAGCGCACACCGGTTACGCACGGAGTTTGGTGCCCTTCCCTTGCTCAAGCCCTCTGTCCAAACCCATTGGGCCGCCGGTGAATTGTATGCCCGCTGCCGCTGGCGCGGGATCACCATTCGCAGCCCACATGACTGTCTGATTGCGGCACTCGCTATAGAATACAAAACCGTGCTGCTGCAGGATGATGAGGATTTCACCCGCCTGGCTTCCTTGTCACCAGCCTTGGTACTCTGGCAACCGGAAGGTGGCTGAATCTGGTTGGTTTTTTCACGTTTTTTGTGCATACAAGTCACTGAATCAGCCCCCTTTGCCACATTCCACCGCAGCCACACGGGCAAACTTCACCGCTTCCGGCATGAGCTTGAGGCGGTATTTCCCCGGCCTTACGCCGCCATTGTCGATGTAGTAGGGCTCCACAGCCGCTTTGCCCAGTGCCTTGCGCAGGTGTTGGTGCAGCTTGCTTTTGGTGTTGGAGAAGTAATCACCATCCATTCCTTTTCGCAGGGCAGCTTCGGTACGCTCGGTGTCATCGGCCTGGCTATTGCGTATGGCGTGGTAGCAGGCCAGAAAGCGCTCGGCCCAATCTTCGTCATGCGCATCTTTTGGAGGTGCGGGAATCGGTGGCTCGCCCTTCAGCAGCCTATTGGCAAAAACGGCATACAGGGCCAGTTCCCGTGGTGGCAGCTCAATGACCACATCGCCCGCTTTGATTTTCTGCCCGGCCAGGTCAATGCACAGGCTGGGTGGCGCCAGTGCCCGCTGGGCGGCCTTGACGGCTTCCAGAAAGCCCGTTTCACCCTTGAGCAGGCTGTCATCCAGGCCGTAACGCATGCGTACGAAGGGGATTTCCGCCAGGGTGACTTTGGCATCCTTGCAGTCGGCCAGGTTGTTGTCCCGTGTCTGGATGACCTGGGTGTTGGGCGTGGGGTAGAAGAAATCCCAGCAGGATTCGAAAGGCTCACTGACCAGCACATGCGAGAGTCGATCCTGTGGCCTGCCGTAGAGGGAAAGGGCATAGCCCATGTAGTAGCCCATGGTCTTGCGGCCGCCGGCAATGGACACATGCAGCTCGTTGTCATCGTCTCGGGTCAGTTGTTGCAGGATGCCAGTGATGAAATCCGCCACGGCGCTGTTATCTTCAGGGGTACGAATGTCGTCCAGGGGTTGGCCCTGGGCATCCGGCACGATGTGGATCTGACTTTCATCGAAGGCAATGGGCGGTAACCGGTAGTCCTGGATCAGTTGTTGCAGCATGTCCTTGCCTTCTTCCAGCAGGGCCAGCCTTGCACGGTGGGCGCCTTCGCGGGTGGTGATGAGGTGTATTTCTTCCGGCACCCAAGGGGGGGTATCCTCGCCCTTGGCAAGAGCGTAAACGGCCTCGGTGACCACTTGTGGGGTCAGGCCGGTTACAGCAACAAAAATACGTTTTTTGTCACTCACTGGTGATGTTTTCCTTATTCAATGGTGAAGTGCACTTCCCTGTGCGCCCTGTCATCCCTTGCCGATGCACTTCCCTGTGATCCCTGTCATCCTGTTGCCGCATCGGCAGGGCCATTGTCTGCATTCGCCGGGCCGTTGTCTGCTTCGGCAAGCTTGTCACTGACCGCATACGCCCCCATGCCCATGCTGGTCAGCCGCCCGATCTGGAACCATTGCCCGTACCAGAGCAGCGGCCACCAGTGGCGCAGTTCTTCGCCTTCCAGGGTGAAATGGCCCATGAGCCCGTCTATCCACATCTCCGTCTGTTGCCTGCCGGAGTAACGCTTGAGACGCATCCAGCGCAGATCGGCCCCGGTCAGCCGCACCGAATCCGCCGCCCTTGAAGGCCCCGGCAGCACGACCCGTTCGCCGGGCAATGCGCTCAAGGCACGAGCCCGGTTCCAGAGCTGGGCGAGAAAAATGCGGCCTGTCAGCCGTTCCGCACCCACCAGCCTTTTCTGGTACTTGATGCGTAACGGCGCGTTGAGCCGAACATGAATGCGTTCCGGGCAGGGTGGCGGCTGCAGGGAGGGAGCACCCGCGTGAAAGACTTCTTCCCACGGCCCATCGGGGTGGTGCTGAACCTGCGTGTGCCGGTATTCAAATCTTGCCCTTTCCCGCCCCAGGCCTTGCTGTACCGCCATTTGCATTGCGTGAATGAAATAGCCCAGGTCTTGCCGGGCCTGGCCAAACAGGCGCAATTCCACCGGCAGGATCTCGCCGGCACGAATCTGTTGTGGCAGCCGGGGAAAGTGGAAGGCAAAGGGATGAAGCACCTGCCCGGGCCGGGTGGCAATGCCCGGCACCTGTTCGAAAAAACGGGCATAGATGCAACTGGAAAGAATGGCGCAGCCGTTACAGTGCCTTTGACGGGTCACGCAGGCTGATTTGCGCAGGGCATTGCCCAGCGTGCCCCGCAGTACCGAGCCCAGCCAGCGTTGCTGCTCCAGCGCGGGCAGGGTGGCATCCTCCAGGGCTTCCAGCGTGATGCGGTAATTGGTGATCTGTGGCAATGCCAGTTCCATTGTTCCTCCTGTCAGGCAAAACTACCCGTCGCCGCATACAACAGCGTTCTATATAACATCGGCAATTAACTGACAGGGATACCGCATTCCATGCGGCTGGGATAAAACTACCCCAATCCGAGCTGGGAAAGCAAGAGAAGAATGGTAAAAGCGTGTTCCGCCTACCAGCCGTTCAAATCACCTTGGAAAAACTGGCTTCCCGGCGTTGTTGCAGGTAGCGGTCGAAGACCATGGCCACGTGGCGCAGGAGGATGCGGCCACGGTTGCTGACGGTGAAGCCGTTATCATTCAGTGTGATGAGTCCGTCTTCGGCCAGGGGTTGCAGGGCCTGTAGTTCAGCGGCGAAGTAGGCCTGCATGTCCAGCCCGAACTGTTGTTCCACCCAGGCGTAGCGCAGGCGGTGGTGACACATGATTTCCTGGATAACCGCCCGGCGGATGCTGTCGTCTTCATCACAGGCATAGCCCTTGTGCACGGCCAGTTGGCCGGAGGCCAGGGCCTGCTGGTAGTCTTCCAGGTTCTTGTGGTTCTGGGCGTAGTAGTTGTCCACGAAGCCGATGGCGGAAACGCCCAGCCCCAGCATGTCGCAGTGGCCGTGGGTGGAGTAGCCCTGGAAATTGCGCTGTAGTTCCCCGCGTTCCTGTGCCTTGACCAGCTCATCGTCCGGCAGGGCGAAGTGATCCATGCCGATGTAGACATAGCCCTGACTGGTGAGGTATTCGATGGTCTGCTGCAGGATGACCAGCTTCTCCT
>JALWTZ010000268.1 GCA_026993285.1 Lysobacterales bacterium
CCGGTGGATACCCTGATGATGTTCATGGCCAACATGAGTTGGAACTCTTCCATGAACACCAAGGGCGTCATCGAGATGCTCACCGACAAGAACGAGGAAACCGGTGAGTACAAGATTCCGCGCATCATCTATTCCGATGCCTATTTCTCGGAAATGGTGCCCTATGCCGACCTGATCCTGCCGGATACCACCTATCTGGAACGCTACGACTGCATCAGCCTGCTGGACCGACCCATCTGCGAGGCGGATGCCGCCGCCGATGCCATCCGCTACCCGGTGGTGGAGCCGGACCGGGATGTACGCGGCTTCCAGGAAGTGCTGCTGGATCTGGGCGCTCGCCTGGGCCTGCCCGGCATGACCAACGAGGACGGCAGCCCCAAATACCCTGGCGGCTATGCCGATTACATCGTCAACCACGAACGCGCGCTGGGCATCGGCCCGCTGGCCGGCTGGCGGGGCAAGGACGGTGACAAGCAGGGTCGTGGCGAGGTCAACCCGAAGCAGCTGGAGAAATACATCGAGAACCAGAGCTTCTGGACCTACCATTTCAAGGACAACCAGCGCTTCTACAAGTTTGCCAACAAGGACTATCTGGAAACGGCGGTGGAGCTGGGCTTCATTCCCAAGGCCGAGCAGATTGTCATGCAGCTATATTCCGAGCCGCTGCAGAAATTCCGCCTGGCAGCCGAGGGCCATGGCGACATCCAGCCGCCGGAACGCGAGCGTGAGCGGGTCAAGCGTTATTTCGACCCATTGCCCATCTGGTATCCGCCCTTCGAGGAAGATCAGGTGGACAACAGCGAATACCCGCTGCATGCCCTGACCCAGCGGCCCATGCACATGTACCATTCCTGGGGTTCGCAAAATGCCTGGTCGCGGCAGATCACCAACTTCAACAAGATCTTCATCCATGAGGAAACCGCGGCCAAGTACAACATTGCCGATGGCGAATGGATCTGGATCACTTCCTACCATGGTCGCATCAAGGCACAGGTGAAGACCATGACCGGGGTGAACAAGGACACCATCTGGACCTGGAATGCCATCGGCAAGCGCCGTGGCAGCTGGAATCTGAAGCCGGATGCACCGGAAGGGAAGAAGGGCTTTTTGCTTAACCACCTGATTTCCGAACTGCTGCCGGAGAAAAAAGGCGATTACCGCTATTCCAACTCCGATCCCATCACCGGCCAGGCGGCCTGGTTCGACCTGCGGGTGAAGATCGAAAAGGCCGCCCCGGAAGAACAGGGCGAAAGCGCGCCGCAGTTTCCGGTGATGGAGCCGGTGCCCGGTGTGCAGGAGCGCCCGGAACTGTTGCAGTACGGTGCGGAATTCCGCAAGGCGAGAGGAGACTGATTCATGACCATGCTACCGCAGAAGACCGGCAAGAAACTGGGGCTGGTCATTGATCTCGACATTTGCGTGGGCTGCCAGGCCTGCGCGGTCAACTGCAAGGAATGGAATACCGGCGGCCACATGGCCCCGCTTACCGACCAGGACCCGTACGGCCCCGCGCCGAATGGTGTCTGGTTCAACCGGGTGCACAGCTACGAGGCCCGGGGTGCCTGCGGCAGCCAGACGGTGCACTTCCCCCGTTCCTGCCTGCACTGTCAGGACGCAGCCTGTGTCACGGTCTGCCCCACCGGCGCTTCCTTCAAGCGGGAAGAAGACGGCATCGTGCTGGTCAATGAGGACAAGTGCATCGGCTGCAAGCTGTGCAGCTGGGCCTGTCCCTACGGCGCGCGCGAGTTCGACGAAGTGGAAGGGGTGATGAAAAAATGCACCCTGTGTGTGGACCGGGTATACAACGAGAATCTGGACCCGGAAGACCGGGTGCCCGCCTGTGTTTCCACTTGTCCGGCCGGTGCTCGGCACTTCGGGGATCTGGGTGATCCCGAATCCGATGTCTCCAGGCTGGTGGCCGAGCGTGGTGGCATGGACCTGATGGCAGAAATGGGCTACCGCCCCACCAACAAGTATCTGCCACCTCGCCCGCGCAAGCGCGATGCCGCCGATGTGGGCGCGGCCAGCAACCAGCTCAACCCGGTTCAGGACCAGTCCTCCGCTTTCCTCAAGTGGGTGGACAAGGTGCTGTCACGATAAGCGTATTCAGGAGATTGCCCAATGCATCCCGCGTTTTCCGTTATTTTCTTTACCACGGCTTCCGGTGCCGGCTATGGCCTGTTGTTCTTGCTGGGCGTGCTGGCGGTGACCGGCCAGTTGCCCAGCCATAATGCCGCCTTCGCCTGGGGTAGCATGCTGCTGTCCCTGGGGCTGATTTCCGCCGGCCTGTTGTCTTCCACCTTCCACCTGGGCCATCCGGAACGGGCCTGGCGGGCAGTGACCCAGTGGAAGTCCTCCTGGCTGGCTCGTGAAGGGGTGGCTGCCCTGTTCACCTATGTGCCGGCGGCGGTATTTGCCTGGGGCTGGCTGTTCGAACAGCGTACCGATGGCCCCTATGCCGTGGCCGCCGGGCTGGCGGCTGCCGGCGCGGTGGTGACGGTGTTCTGTACCGGTTCCATCTACAACTCGCTGAAAACCATCCACCAGTGGCATAACGCCTGGACCATGCCCAACTACCTGTTGCTGGGCCTGTACACCGGCTCGTTGCTGCTGGGGGCGGTGGCGGTGCTCACCGGCCTGGAAACCGGCCGGGGCTTCAGCCTTTATCTGCTGGGTGTACTGTTACTGGCCTGGGCGGCCAAGGCGGTGTATTGGCATTTCATCGCCACCACCCACCATCCGGCCACCATCGAGTCGGCCACCGGGCTGAAGCACCTGGGCAAGGTATCGGTACTGGAGCCGCCGCACAGTTCGGAAAACTACCTGCTCAAGGAAATGGGTTTTCAGATCGCACGCAAGCATGCGGACAAACTGCGCAAGATCAGCACGCTGAGCTTGTTTGTCACCCCGCTGCTGCTGGTGGTGGCTTCTCTCTATGCACCCATGCCGGTCAGCGGAATGGCGCTGGTACTGGCCGCGCTGTTTGCCGCTCTGGGCGTGGTGGTGGAGCGCTGGCTGTTCTTCGCGGAAGCCAGGCACGTGGTTACCCTGTACTACGGCGCCAGCGAGGTTTGATATGCCGCTGGGGGCGGGTGACTGGCCCGTCCCCTTGCACGGTTCGGGCGGTCATGTTGTGATGAGGGCAGTCAATCGGAAGAGAGAACGGGAGAGAAAATGACCATCGCACAATTTGCCGTATTGATTGCTGCCCTGGCCGCAGCCTTGATGTCGTTCTGTTTTTTCATGGTGCTGGACTTGCGCAAGCGCCAGCCGGAAGTCCAGGTCTACTGGACCCGTCTGGCCATGTTGATCGGCGTGTTCGTCATCAGTTACGCGGTGCTGATCTTCTTCCCCTCCCTGCCACCCAATGTGATGTTCCTGGTAGTGGCACTGGTGTTCCTGCTGGGCGCCATCTATGTGCTGCTGACCATCCGCCTCATTCGCGGCATTCTGGACGAGTACATGAATGACGCGGGAGGTTCTTCCTGATGGATACCGGCCATTGCGGGGGCGAACCCTTTGCCCTGCGGGTGCTGGGCTCCAGCATGGAACCGGAGTTTTCCGAAGGGCATATTGTCATCATCGACCCATCCGCCATCGTCTATGACGGTTGTTTTGTCATGGTGAAGGTCAATGGTGAATACGAACTGCGGCAAATGCACGAGGTGGAAGGTGGCTGGAAGGTCTCCCTGCTGGATGGTTCCGCGCCGGATGTGGTCATCACCAGTCTGGATGATGTGGCCGGCATGGTGGTACAGCGGGCCGGTCGCAAGCGGCAGGTCAAGCACTATGTATGACCATGTCTGCAGGCAAAATAGATGGAGCGGTCGAACGGCTGCAATTCTGCTGAAATAAAAAAGGCGTTTCGCTCATCTGCATTGCATGGCAAATCGTGGGTCGTTGCCAGGTGAGCCGACTCGCATCTTCAATCCAAAATCAATGAAATAACGAGGTAACTGATCATGGGAGAGCTGGATCTGGGGCTGCAGGTAGCCCTGCTGGGCCTGGGGCTGGGTGTGGTGATCGGCGCGGTGGCCCAGAAAACCAATTTCTGTACCATGGGCGCCATCTCGGATGCCGTGTTCATGGAGGACTTTTCCCGTGTGCGCTCCTGGCTGCTGGCTATTGTGGTGGCCCTGCTCGGTACCCAGGCCCTGCATTACAGTGGCATGGTGGATATCTACCAGAGTATCTACCTGGGCACCGGCTTTACCTGGCTGAGTTATATCGTGGGCGGCCTGCTGTTTGGCTATGGCATGACCATGACGGGTGGCTGTGGCAACAAGACCCTGGTACGGGTGGGTGCCGGTAATCTGAAATCCCTGGTGGTTTTGCTGGTCATGGGTGCCACTGCCTACATGACGCTACGTGGCATTATCGGCGTGGGCCGGGTGCAGCTGGAAGACTTGCATCGGGTACAACTGGACAATCCCCAGGGCATTCCGGATCATCTGGCGGTATTGACCGGTGTTTCGGTGGAGACCCTGCGCTTGCTGGTGACCAGCGTGGTGGCCCTGTTGCTGCTGGTATTCATCTTCAAGGATGCCGAGTTCCGTCGCAGTGGCAAGTTGATTTTCGGTGGCCTGATGATTGGGGCAGCCATTCCGGCAGCCCTGTACATCACGGGCGTGGTGGGCTTCGATGATTTTGAGCCCCTGCCGGTGGAAGCCGTGAGCTTTGTGGCGCCATCCGGGCAGGGCTTGCAATATCTGATGACCTTCACCGGCTCCAGCATCAATTTCGGCATTTCCCTGGCCGCCGGCGTCGCGTTGGGTTCCTTTTTGGCAGCGATTCTTACGGGCGAGTTTTCCGTGGAAACCTATTCCGATGGCAGCGAGATGAAGCGCCATCTGCTGGGTGCGGCCTTCATGGGTACCGGTGGTGTGATGGCACTGGGCTGTACCTTCGGGCAGGGCATCAGTGGTGTGTCGACGCTGGCCATAGGCTCCTTTATTGCCATTGCCTCCATCGTATTCGGCGCGGTCTGGGGGCTGAAATCACTGGAGCACGACAGCGTGCTGGGTGGCTTGAAAGCGGTTTTTACCCGCGAATAGCCCGCCACTCATCCAGAAGTGTTCACTGTAACGCCTCGGTTTCAACCGGGGCGTTGCTTTTTTGCTGAGATGACTATATTTCCCGGGATGACATAAAGTTTTCTACACGCCGGTCGATAAAGACCCTGTACAACCGAAGGCAGGAGACATTCCATGTTCAGCAACAAGGCCCTCAAGCAGTGCCAACAAGAAAAAAGCAAACTCATGGAAGAGAATGCCCGCCTGCGGGAGCAACTGGAGGCTTGCCAGGCGCGTATCGAAGCGCTGGAAAAGGAGAAACAGCAATATGAAGACAAGTGCAAGCAGCATTACCGATTGTTCGGGAATTTCAGCAAGTTCAGTTACTCCTTTTCCGGCTTCCGCGACAGCATGGTGAACCTGGCCAACCGGTTGAAGGCGGAAAAGGAAGAGGTGATTGCCACGGCGGAAGTTTCCATCAATTCCCGGGATGCCGTGAATGAGATCTCGCGCAACCTCAGCCGCATGACCGATGAGGTCAAGGGGGCAGCGCAGGAAGTGGACAAGCTCAACCGGCGTGCCGAGGATATCGGCGGTATCGTGCGCATGATTCAGGAAATCTCCGATCAGACCAATCTGCTGGCACTGAATGCGGCCATTGAAGCGGCACGAGCAGGTGAGGCGGGCCGTGGTTTCGCCGTGGTGGCTGATGAAGTGCGCAATCTGGCCCAGCGTACCGGTGATGCGACACAGGAAATTTCCAAGCTGGTGGAAACCATTCAGCAGGAAACCGCATCAGTGAAGCAGCAGATGGAATCCGTGGCGGACAATTCCACCAACCTGGGAGGGATGGGAGACGAAGCCGTGGACAAGATTCGCAAGGTGCTGGATATCCACCGCAACATGGAAGGCAGTATCTCGGCAGCGGCCCTGCGTACCTTTGTGGAGCTGGCCAAGCTGGATCACTTGATCTTCAAGTTTGCCGTTTATGAGCAGTTCATGGACATCAAGGAACCCGACCCGGATTCCATTGTGCACTGGACGGCCTGCCGTCTGGGCAAATGGTATTACGAGGGCGAAGGCCACCACTGCTTCTCGCAATTGCCCGGTTACAAGGAAATCGAGTCGCCGCATCAGCAGGTTCATGAAGGTGCTGCGGGTGCATTGTCTGCACTGGTGGACAAGGATATGGATCAGGCATTCGAGAAACTGGAGAACATGGAGGATGCCAGCCTTGAAGTGCAAAACAATCTCAGCAAGATTGCGGATGCCGGAGACAACAACCAGGATCTGCTTTGCACGGCCTGAAACAGCTTTCAGTATGGTTGTCGGCCTAGCGTGACACGTGCCAGGCCGGCCGTATCCAGGCGGGTTTCCACAGCATGGAAACCCGCCTTTTTCATGGCTGCTTGAACCGCGGCAGACTGATCGTGCCCATGCTCCAGCAATAACCAGCCATCGGGCTTCAGCCGGGCCGGGGCCTGTCCGATGATGGAAAACAGATCGGCCAGGCCATGTGCTCCGGCCACCAGTGCGGCCTTGGGCTCATGGCGTGTGCCATCACTATCCAGCCAGGGGTTGCCGGGTTCGATGTAAGGCGGATTGCTGACAATGGCGTCGAAAGGGCCGGTCAGGCCCTGCAACCAGGAGGTTTGCAGCAGTTGTACGCCGGGCGCCCACTGGCGGGCATTGCGCTTTGCCACGGACAGTGCCTCCGGGCTGATATCCGTGGCGATGAGCCGGGCAGCGGGACATGCCCGCGCCAGAGCCAGTGCGATGGCGCCACTGCCCGTGCCCAGGTCCGCGATGGTCGGGCTTGCCAGTTCAGCGACTTTTTCCAGACAGGCCTCTACCAGCATTTCCGTCTCGGGCCGGGGGCAGAGTACGGCGGGGCTGACCTGCAATTCCATGTCCCAGAAAGGTTTTCTTCCGAGAATATAGGCCAGGGGCTCACCCTGTACGCGACGGTGCAATGCCTGGTCAAGCCGTTGAATTTCCGCTTCGTTCAGCAGGCTGTCGCCATGGCTGTACAACCAGGTCATGGGGCGTTGCAGCACACCCAGCAACAGGGCACGCGCTTCGCGCCGGGTATCGTTTACTGGCAGTTTTCGGGCTGCATGTTGCAGCCATTGCTCGGCGGAAAGTTGCGGCACTTGGGTTGGATTTTGTATTAGAATGGCTGGTTTCATCATACAGCAGGTGATCGCCGATGTTCAGCCGAACCAGTGAGCCGGTACGCTTTGAACGGGAATGCGAGGTGGTGATGATTCCTTCCGGTGATCCGGTTACCATGCCGGCCGGCACCGTGGGCTACATCACTCAGGCGCTGGGTGGCAGTTTCACCGTGTTTGTCGAAGGCAATCTCTTTCGTGTGGCGGGTACCGATGCCGATGCGCTGGGCAAGGAGCCGATCCTCCCGCCGGAGCTGCCGGAAAATGCATCGGATGAGGATGTGGAAAAGCTGATCTGGGATCAGATCAAGACCTGCTATGACCCGGAAATCCCGGTCAATATCGTGGACCTCGGATTGATCTATGAATGCCGGGTGGAGAAGCAGGATGACCAGCACCGCAAGGTGTTTATCAAGATGACCCTGACCGCTCCCGGTTGCGGCATGGGCGATATCCTGGTGGACGATGTGCGTGCCAAGGTCAAGCTGGTCCCCACGGTGACCGATGTGCATGTGGAACTGGTATTCGACCCGCCGTGGCACAAGGACATGATGTCCGATGTAGCCAAGCTGGAAACAGGCATGCTCTGATGAATGCCGGGCGTCGAGGCAAGGGCATCTACCTGCTGCCCAACCTGTTTACTACCGGAGCGTTGTTTTCCGGCTATTATGCCATTGTCGCAGCCATCAACAGCCAGTTTGAAATTGCCGCCATGGCCGTGTTTATCGCCGGCTTGCTGGATGGGCTGGATGGCCGCATCGCCCGCATGACCAATACCCAGTCCGAATTTGGCGTGCAGTACGATTCGCTTTCGGATCTGATCTCCTTTGGCCTGGCGCCCTCCCTGGTCATCTATCTCTGGTCGCTGTCGTCCATGAAGGAGATGGGCGAGATGGCCGGCAAGCTGGGCTGGCTGGCTGCCTTTCTTTATGCCACATGCGCTGCCTTGCGCCTGGCGCGCTTCAATGTGCAGGTGGCCTCGGTGGACAAGCGTTATTTCCAGGGGCTGGCCAGTCCGGCGGCGGCCGGTACGCTGATGTCCTGGGTATGGTTTGGCGAAAGCATGGGGCTGCAAGGGCGGGATTACTGGTGGTTCAGTGCGCCCTTGACCGTGGTGGTGGCCTTGATGATGGTCAGCAATTTCCGCTATTTCAGCTTCAAGAGCTGGCCCATCAGCGAAAAAATCCCCTTCTGGTGGTTGTTGCCCGTGGTGCTGATTTTCGTTCTGCTGGCTTCCAACCCGCCACTGGTGTTGTTGCTGGTCACACTGGTTTATCTGTTGTCCGGGCCGATCACAACACTGCTGGGGCGGCAGCGCAAGCGACGCAAGGCTACCGTTTCTTCCAATTCCTCGGACGAGGCACACTGATGCCTGCCCTGTCCGGGTTGCAGGGAAGCGACCAGGCACAGGCATTGCTGGAGCGGGTGGCCGCACTCTCTCTTTCCTTCTCCAAGAGTCTGAACATCCAGGAAACACTGGACCATGCCGTGGTGCAGATCGTGGACTTGATGCAGGCGGAGGCGGCGTCCATCTTTCTCATTGATCAGCACCATGAGATGCTGGTCTGCCGGGCCAGCCATGGCCCGGTGGATGTGCGTGGGCTGAAGATCCCCATGGATCAGGGCGTGATTGGCCGAGCGCTGCAATCCCAGCAACCGCAAGTGGTGGCGGATGTGGCCAGCGATCCGGATTTTACCGGCCATGTGGACAAGAAAACCGGTTTCACTTCCCGCACCATGGTTTGCAGCCCGCTGCTGGTGGCACACGGAGCCATCGGTGTCATCCAGGTATTGAACAAGCGGGATGGCGGCCTGTTCGATCCAACCGATGCCCTGACTTTGAAAATGCTCTCCGTTCCCGTTGCCATGGCCATTCACAATGCCCAGCTGGCCATGGAGCTGGTGGAACAGAAGCGCATCCAGCGCGAGCTGAAAATTGCCCGTGAAATGCAGAAAGACCTGCTGCCACGGCGTGTACGCCCGCCTTTCCCCATTCAGGCCGTGACCATGCCCGCGCGGGAGGTTTCCGGGGATTTCTACGACTATTTCACGCTGGACAATGGCCATATCCGCTTCACCATCGGCGATGTTTCCGGCAAGGGGCTGGATGCTTCCCTGCTGATGATGCGTACCAGCACACTGCTGCGATGGGTGGGCAAGCAGGGCCTGCCACCGGATGCCTGGCTGGCCGCAGTCAACGATGAACTGGCCGGCAGCGTCGGTGGCGGCATGTTCATCTGTGCCGTGGTGGGCGAGTATGACCCGGCCACCGGCATGCTGTGCTGGGCCAATGCCGGTTTTTTGCCCCTGCTGAAATACAACCCCGTGGAAGGGTTTCACAGCTATCCGGCTTCCGGCCCGCCATTGGCGGTCTTGCCCGGCAGTCATTATGAAAATGAACAGGTTCACCTGGACAACCAGCTGATGTTGCTCTTTTCCGACGGGGTGACGGAATCCCGTGAGCGAAAAACCGGGCAGATGCTGGAACTGGAAGGCCTGCAGGCACTGATTGCGGCACAGGATGAGCACGACTCTCCGGAACGCCGCATGCGCAAGCTGCTGATTGCCCTGCGTCGCCGGCGAATGACCGACGACACCACCCTGATGCTGATTGCCGACCGCTGCCGGCAGACCGAGCCACTGGTGGAATTTGGCTATACCGCCGATGCCGCCAACCTGAAAGTCTTGCGCAATGTGTTGCGCGATGCGCTGGAATCCATCGGAGCCGATGAGCAACTGATCGGCCAGATGCAGCTGGTAGTGAACGAGGCCAGCGCGAACATCCTGCGCCATGCCTATCAGGGGGATCCAGGTGGCCGGATTGTCTTTTCCCTGCTGAAAAAGGCCAATCAGCTGGAGTTTGTCTTTCAGGATTTTGCACCCTGCGTGGATTGCGAGCGGATTCGCCCGCGCGACCTGTCCGAATGCCGTCCCGGGGGCTTGGGCATCAATCTCATCGACAGTTTGATGGATGAATGGTACTTTCAGCCGCTGGAAGGCGGCCAGGGCAACCTGTTGATCATGAGGAAGCACTATGACACAAGAAAACCGCTGTGACATTGCGCTGGAACCGGGGCAGGTTCGGGTGGTGGTGGCCGGTGAAGTGGATTTGTCCTGGTCCAGTGAAATCCGCGACCAGATTCTTCGCGCCCTGAAAGAACAGATGCCCGTCAAGGTGGATCTTTCCGGCGTCAGTTATATTGACAGTTCCGGCATCGCCGCGCTGGTGGAAGGTTTGCAGCAGGCGAAGCAATCCGGCATCCCCTTTGTTCTGCAGCGTCCCAGCCCGGCGGTCTTGTCTGTGCTGAACCTGGCGCGGCTGGATCAGGTCTTCGAGGTGGAAACACAGTGACGGATGCCCGGCATGGCTGAACGCTATTCCACCCCTGGCCGTTTCTGGCAATTGGGTGAAAAGGTCCATCAGGCCATCGAGGCGGTGGGCTATGCCGGCCTGCTGCTGCTGGAAAGTTTTTACTGGCTGTTCTGGGGCTGGCGGCAGGAGCAACGCGTGCGGTTGTCTGCCGTGGTGGAGCAAATGGTGCAGACCGGCGTGCAAGCCATACCCATCGTTTCCATGCTGTCGTTCACCGTGGGCATCATGTTGGCCATTCAGCTGATCGTTACCCTGGGAGAATTTGGCGCCCAGTCCCAGGCCGTGCTGGCCATTGCCGTATCCGTCACCCGTGAGTTCGGCCCGCTGATCACCGGTATCGTGGTGGCCGGGCGTACCGCCAGTTCGCTGGCCGCCCGTATCGGCTCCATGATGGTTTCGCAGGAGGTGGATGCCCTGCAAGTCATCGGCATCGCACCGGTACGCTATCTGTCCACGCCGCCCTTGCTGGCGCTGTTGATCATGATGCCGGTATTGACCATCATCGCCGATGTGGTGGCCATTATCGGTGGCGGGCTGTACAGCGCCCCCTATCTGAATGTGGAGTTGTCGGCCTATCTCTGGCAGAGCCTGTCTGTGCTGGGCGTGGAGGACATCAGCCAGGGCCTGATCAAGAGCGTGGTCTTCGGCCTGCTGATCGCCCTGGTCGGCGTGGCCAGCGGCTTTACCGTGCGCGGTGGTGCCGAGGGCGTGGGCCGGGCCACTACCCGGGCGGTGGTGCTGGCCATCAGCACGCTGGTGGTGGCCGATATGGTCTTTACCTGGTACCTGAACCGGTGAGCGCCATGGCCGAACCGGTGATTGAAGTGGAACAGCTGGTCACCCACTACGGCAGCCGCAAGATACTTGATGGCGTGGATTTTGCGGTCGAGCCGGGAGAAATCCGCGTGGTCATGGGGGGCAGCGGCTCGGGCAAGAGTACCCTGCTGCGCCACCTGCTGGGGCTGCACCGGGCCACATCCGGCCATATCCGCCTGCTGGGGCATGACATCACCCGCATTTCCGCCCGCGAGTTGCGTCGCCTGCGCCAGCGCATGGGGGTCAGTTTTCAGGGTGGCGCACTGTTCACCTCCATGACCGTGGGGGAGAACGTGGCCCTGCCGCTCAGGGAACATACCCGCCATGACGAGCAGACCATCCGCATCATTTCCCGCATGAAGCTGGAAGTGGTGAACCTGGGTGGCTTCCATGACCTGATGCCTTCGGAGCTTTCCGGTGGCATGATCAAGCGGGCGGCACTGGCGCGGGCCATCGTCATGGACCCGCAACTGCTGTTTTTCGACGAGCCTTCCGCCGGCCTGGACCCGGTGGCGGCGGTGGAGCTGGATGAACTGATACTCAAGCTGCGTGATGCCATGGGCATGAGCATGGTGGTGGTCACCCACGAGCTGGACAGCGCCTTCAAGATCGCCGATCGCATCACGGTGCTGGATCACGGCAGGGTGCTGGTCACCGGCACGGTGGAGGAAGTGAAAAACTGTGACTCCAGCCGGGTACAATCCCTGCTCAACCGCACACCGCGAAATGAAACGGTGGATGCAGAAGAATACCTGCGACGACTGACCGAAGAGCATTATCAGATGAAGGGAAACTGGGGTTGAGGGACTACACGAACATGAAGGGCGAAGCGTGATGAAACGGGATACCGTGAATTATTTCCTGGCGGGTACGGTGGTACTGGGCAGCCTGCTGTTTGCCGGTTGGGTGCTGGTACAACTGACCGGCCGGGGTACGGATCTGGTGGAATACCAGACCCGCTACGACAATGTCTACGGGCTGAATTTCGGCACGCCGGTATTCTTCCAGGGCTTTCGCGTGGGGCAGGTTGAGCGTATCGAGCCGGAACAGGCCGGTCATGAAATGTTCTTTCGCGTCTGGATGAGTGTGGACGAACACTGGCACATTCCCAGAGACAGCCGGGCCGTACTGACTTCAGCCGGCTTGCTGGCGGATGTCTATATCGAGATTGAACGCGGCCAGTCGGAAGAGATGCTGCAACCGGAAGAAGCCATCACCGGCAGCCAGGTGGTGGATGTGTTCGCTGCCTTTACCGAACTGGCGGATGAAGCGGTGAAACTGACCCGTGAAGGCCTGCGGCCCCTGATGACGCTGCTCAACGAGCGATTGGATGGCATTACCGCCAGCCTTGCCGAGCAGACGCCAAAGATCATGGCCGATACCCGCGCGGCGGCGGCCAGCCTCAAGACCGCCGGCACGCAACTGGAAACCCTGCTGGGCGAGCCCAACCAGCAACAGATCCAGCGCCTGCTGAATCATGCCACCGCCACGGCCGACAACCTGCGCCAGCTGAGTGCGCATCTGAACGAGAGCCAGCAAAAGCTGGATCAGCTGCTGGAGACCTTGCAAGGCAGTGCGGCGGAAAACCGGCCGGAAGTACAGCAGGCCATTCTGCACCTGCGGGCCACGCTGGAGAAACTGGACTACCAGGCCGATGACATCCTGCGCAATCTCGACAGTGCCAGTGGCAATCTGGATGCCTTCAGCCGGGCCATCTACAAGGACCCCAGTCGCCTGATCAAGAGCGCACCGGAAGACAAGGAGACGAAGGATGAATAAATACCGCTGGCTGTTGCCGATACTGATGCTGTTTTGGCTGCAGGCCTGCAGTTCACCGGCGCCATTACCGGAGGATCGCTACTACGACCTGCGGCCCAAGGGGCTGAAACCCATGTCGGCGGCTGTCAGAAAGCCGATCCATCTGGTGATCCGCCGACCACGGGCCGATGCCCTGCGCGCTGCCCGCAATCTGGTGTATTCCAGGGACGGAGTGGAAATGCGTCAGTACCATCATCATTTCTGGGCCGACCGGCCGGATCGCATGCTGGAACGGGCCTTGCTGGATGGCCTGCAGCAAAGCGGGCTGTTTGCCAGCGTGGGCAGCCTGCCGCTGCAAACGGGCACCAATGCCGAGCTGCGGGGCGAGATCCTGCGTCTGGATCGGGTACGCTCCGGTGCGGGCTGGAAAGTGGATGTGGCCCTGCGTTTTACCTATTTCCCCGACCGCAACGGTCCACCCGCCTTTACCCGGCTGTACCACAAAAAACTGAAAACCCGGGATGAACGCATGCAAACCACCATCGAAACCTTCAACACGGTGACTGGCGAGTTACTGCATGCCCTGCTGCTGGATCTTTCCCGCCTATGAACACCCACCGTTATCTGCGTCAAATGGGTGTGCCCGTATGGCGGCTGCGGCCACAGCATGCGGACCGGTCGGAAAAACCCGATTCTACGGTGCCCGTCCCAGCCACCGAGGTCCGGCCCGAATCCCTCTGCCTGCGGGTGGGGCTGGCCCCTGGCGCGCCGGGGCAGACGCTGGTGGATGAACTGCTGCAGGCCCTGCGCATGCTTGGGTTGACGGTGGAAGTGCGTCATGAACCGGAAACCGGGGATGGCATGTGGCTGGGTGAACTGCCCCTGCCTGGTGTGGGACAATTGCTGGCGCAACCGGCGGAAAAAGCCGCCCTTTGGCAAACCTTGATGCAGTGGCTGGAAACCCATGGCACAGGCGGAGCGCACACACCATCCTGATTTTCGCCCCATGGGGTTGGCGGATCTGGACGCTGTCATGGCGCTGGAACGCGCCGCCTATCCCTATCCGTGGACGGAAGGCATCTTCAAGGACTGCCTGCGTACCGGCTATGACTGCTGGGTAATGGAACAGGATGGACAGATTCTCGGTTACGCCATTCTCTCGGCGGCTGCCGGTGAAGCCCATCTGCTCAATCTGTGCGTGGCACCGGCCTGCCAGGGGCAGGGGCTGGGCCGCTGGCTGCTGGAAAAAACCCTGCAACTGGCCCGCTGGCACCAGGTGGATACCGTCTTCCTGGAAGTGCGCGTCAGCAACGAGGCGGCCCGCGCCCTGTACGAGCAGGCCGGGTTCAATGAAATCGGCCTGCGCCCCGGCTACTACCCGGCCGGAGAAGGGCGGGAAGATGCCATCGTCATGGCCCGGCCCATGCGTTTTCCCGCCGCCTGACTTGCCACCAGCCCCCGGCTTGTGCAGAATGCGCGGCCCGAAAAAAGAGCAGCAGCCATGGGACGATACCGACCGCCACAGCCGAAATCCACCGCCATCATCACCGCCTGGGGTTTTGCCCAACTGCAGCGTGAACTGAAGGCCATCTGGAAAAAACGCGCCGAAGTCACCCAGGCCCTGGCCGCCGCGGCCGCCGAGGGCGACCGCTCGGAAAATGCCGAATACATTTACCGCAAGAAGGAACTGCGGGAACTGGACCGGCGCATCCGCTACCTGCAGAAACGCCTGCCCGACCTGCAGGTGGTGCGGGAACGCCCGACGGACGAAAGCCGGGTACGCTTCGCCGCCTGGGTCTGGCTGGAAAACGCGGCGGAAGAACGCGCCTGCTACCGCCTGGTGGGCCCGGATGAAACCGGCCTGCACCCCGGCGGCATCAGCGTGGACGCGCCATTGGCCAAAGCCCTGCTGGGCAAGGGCGTGGACGACGAAGTGCAGGTCCGCACCCCCGCCGGCACCCGCGAATGGTGGCTGCTGGCCATCCACTACCAACCCCCGGAAGCGCCTCCGTCGCCACCGGCTGAACCCATGGAGCAGTAGACCACCACATATATCCAGCCTAGCCGGGATTTTGAGCAAGCGTTTTTTCGCAAATCGAGGGTTCAACCAGGACCGTGGGTCCGGTGGACCCACGCAGCCGGGTTGAACGGCCGGCAGGGAGGCCGGACCGGACGTAGCGCCAAGGATGGAATACGCCTGTGTTTAAAAATGGGATAACCGAGCAAGATGTCACCTGCAACGAAGAGTTGCGGAAAACAAGCCCCCGCATGATTTGCAGTTGTAGGCTGCGATTTTATAGTTGGTTTTTGTCAATTGGTGTGTGACCCCTATTGCAGGAGGCGTTTTTTTGTCAGACAAGGCGGAGGGGGTAAGGGAGGAGGGAGCGTACATTTCAGTACGTGACCGACGAGCGCACCTCCTCCAACGCAGTATGACGAAAAACAAGCCCCTGCAATCAAAGATTGCCGTCTCTGTGGCGTTGACATAACGACCGCTCATCCGGCTGCTCCACCGTATCCACGATAATGCTCACCAGCTCGGCAATCTGTTCCATGTTCAGTGCTTCCATCAGGCGGTTCATCAGCTCCGGTGGCACAGGAGCCTGTACCTGGCGGCCATCACCCAGGGTGATCAGCAGGCCGGCGGTGTGAAACTGCTGTTCGGCCATTTCCTGGTTCCAGATCTGTTCGTCGGCGTTGAACAGCTCGTCGTAGCAGGCTTCCAGTTTTTCCAGCAGGGTCTCGTCCTCGATTTCGGGCAGGATGACCAGCCAGCCATCGTCTTCCTCTTCGCGGACTTCTCCCTCCAGGCCCAGTGCGCGGGCGCGTTCGAGGAATCGGTCACGGGTCTGCGGGTGCATGAACAGGTATTCCAGCATGATGTCACTCCAGCGGCTTTTGCCCCTACAATAGCCAAAGTTCAGAGAGGAGCCATTGATATGTATCAGTCCGCCATTCAGCCCTGGCAGGGGCATGTGCCGCAGTTGGGCCAGCGGGTTTATGTGCATCCACAGTCGGCGGTGATCGGCCAGGTCACGCTGGGCGACGACAGTTCCGTCTGGCCCTTCGCGGCCATTCGCGGGGATGTGAATACCATTGCCATCGGCAAGCGTTGCAATATTCAGGATGGTGCCGTTTTGCATGTCACCCATGACGGCCCGTTTACACCCGGTGGCTTTCCGTTGCTGCTGGGGGATGATATTACCGTGGGTCATGGCGCGGTACTGCACGCCTGCACCATCGAGGATGCCTGCCTGATCGGCATGAATGCCACGGTGCTGGATGGCGCGGTGGTGGGCCGTGAGAGCATGATCGCGGCGGGTTCGCTGGTGCCGCCGGGCAAGGTGGTGGAGCCGGGCAGCCTGTGGATGGGCAATCCGGCCCGGTTCGTTCGCCGGCTGAGTGAGCGGGAGATTGAACAGCTGCATTATTCCACCCGCCATTATGTGGCACTGAAGGACGGTTATCTGGAAGCGTGACGGGAGTTGACGCAGCTCTGCTGTAGCGGTTGGGCTATTGAATGGCCTGCGACCGGCAGGTGTTCAGCAGATGGTCGAGCGGCATGGGTCGGGCCAGCAGGTATCCCTGTACCAGGTCGCAGCCCTGCTCGCGCAGAAAGGCCAGTTGTGTCTCGTTTTCCACCCCTTCGGCGATGGTGCTCAAGCCCAGTTTCTGTGCCATGGCAATGATGGCGGCGGTGATTTCCGTATCTTGCAAATCCCCGGGAATATCCCGTACGAAGGATTGGTCAATCTTCAGTGCGGTGATGGGCAGTTTCTTCAGATAGCTCAAGGAACTGAAGCCGGTGCCAAAATCGTCAATGGCAATATGAAAACCGCTATTCCGTAACTGTTTCATGTGGGTGGTGGCCAGTTCCAGATCATCCAGCAACACCGATTCGGTCAGTTCCAGCTCCAGCTGTTCCGGCAGCAGGTCGTGGTCCTTCACGCTTTGCTGTAGCTGTCGCACCAGCCCGGGATCGAAGAACTGTCGTGCCGACAGGTTGATGGCCAGCCGTTGAATACCACAAGCCTGCAGTGCCTGGCCGTGTTGCTGGAGCAGTTGGCAGGCCTGTTCGATGACCCACAGCCCCAGGTCCAGGATGAGGCCGCTGTCTTCCGCTACCGGAATGAACTGGTCTGGTGGGACGAATCCCAGTACCGGATCATTCCAGCGGCACAGGCATTCGGCACAGGCAAAACGGTTGTTGGCCAGGGACAGTTGTGGCTGTACAGCCAGTGACAGGCCGCGCGTGACAGGATCTTCCAGCGTCTGCCGCAGTTGTTGCAGGATGTTTTGTTGCTGTTGCAACTGGTGCATCATCTGTTCGTTGAAGTGGCAACTGCGGTTGCGGCCGGCGCGCTTGGCCTCGTACAGGGCGATATCGGCATGCTTGAGCAGGGTGCTCACGGTTTGCCCATGATCCGGAAAAACGGCAATACCGATGGAGAAGGTGATATCCACCGTCTGTTCTTCCAGCTGCAATGGCTGGTTGAAGGTGCGGGTAAGCAGGTTGGCGCAGAAGCGAACCTGCTCCGGGCCGTCTGCTTCATGCAGCAAGACCACAAACTCATCGCCACCCATGCGCGCCATGGTGACGTCCAGGCCTTCCAGGCTGATCCGAAGACGGCGAGCTACCTTGATCAGCACCTGGTCTCCAACATCATGGCCCAGGGTGTCATTGATCTTCTTGAAGTTGTCCAGATCCAGAAACAGCAGTGCCAACGGCTTTCCACTTTCCTGGCGTTCTTCCAGCGCCCGTTCCAGCAGGGTCTTGCAGTGGTGACGGTTGGGCAGGCCGGTCAGGCTGTCGTACAGGGCCTGGTATTCCAGTTTTTCCTGTGCCTGCTTCAGATCGGTGATATCCATGATGGAACCGACGAAGGCTGGTGGCTGGCCAGTGCCCTGGTCGAGCGCCACCAGGTGCTCGATGAAAATGCGGTACTCCTTTTGTCCCAGTGGCCGGTAGCGATATTCCAGTGAACCCGGCTGTTGCAGCTCGTGCATGCGCGACTGAAAGGCCAGAAAACGGGGCAGGTCATCCGGATGAATACCTTCCAGCCATTGGCTGGAGACCAGCTGTTCCACACCGGGCTGGCCGATCAGCATTTGCAGCCGCTGGTTGAGAAAGGTTAGGTCAAAATGTTCGTTCCGCCGCAGGATTCCGGTGGGGGAAGAATCGGTCAA
>JALWTZ010000269.1 GCA_026993285.1 Lysobacterales bacterium
GCCGGGTACTGATCCTCTCCGGTGGCGAACCCCTGCTGCGCAAGGATATCTGGGCCATTTCCGCCCGCGCGCGCGACATGGGCTTTTACGTGGGCCTGTCCACCAATGGCACATTGATCGACGAAAGCAATATCGACCGCATCGCGGAAATGGGCTATGACTATGTGGGCATCAGCCTGGACGGCATTGGCAAGACCCACGACTTCTTTCGCCAGAAGGACGGCGCCTTCGATGCCTCGCTGGCGGCTATCCGCCTGTGCAAGCAGGCCGGCATCAAGGTGGGCATGCGCTTCACCCCCACCCAGCACAACGCGGAAGAGCTGCCCGCCCTGCTGGAATTGATGTACCGGGAAGGGGTGGACAAGTTCTATCTTTCCCATCTCAACTACGGTGGTCGCGGCAACAAGAACCGCAAGGCCGATGTGGTGCACCGGAAAACCCGCCAGGTCATGGACTGGCTGTTCGATGTGGCCTGGAAGGATGCCGAAAGCGGCGGCAACAAGGAGTTTGTCACCGGCAACAATGACGCCGATGGGGTCTATCTGCTGCAGTGGGCGGAGAAAAACCGCCCGTCGCATGTGGACTATCTGCGCCAGCGCCTGCGGCAATGGGGCGGCAATGCCAGCGGGGTGCACATCGCCAACATCGACAACCTGGGCCATGTCCACCCCGATACCTTCTGGTGGAACTACAACCTGGGCAATGTGAAGGAACGGCCCTTTTCGGAAATCTGGGAAGACCGCTCCGACCCGCTGATGGCCGGCCTCAAGGCCCGGCCCCGCCCGCTGCGTGGCCGCTGCGCGGTTTGCCCGCAGTTGTCCATCTGCGGCGGCAACGCCCGTATCCGCGCCTTCCAGACCAGCGGCGACCCCTGGTGGGAAGACCCGGCCTGCTATCTGGACGACGAGGAGCTGGGCATGAAGCCTGCACAATACGCGGATGCCAGTCCCCAGCCACTGGATCTGGAAACCCGGGTCATTCGCCGGGCCAGTTGAGGGTGTGGTGATGAAATGGAAACGGTTGTGGATGCTGTGTCTGGCGCTGCCTGCCTGGGCAGCCGGGCCGGACCCGGAAAGGCTCTACCGCGAGCATTGCCAGAGCTGCCACGGGGAAAACCGCATGGGGGCCATGGCCCCGGCCCTGTTGCCCGAGAGCCTGAAGCGGTTGCGCAAGGTCAATGCGGAAAAGGTCATTCGCGATGGGCGCCCGGCCACCCAGATGCCGGCCTTTGCCGGAAAACTGTCTGATGAGGACATCCGCGCCCTGGCGCGCTGGCTCTACACACCACCGGCCCGGCCGCCGGTCTGGGATGCCGAAGCCATCCGTGCCTCACAAAAGGTTCTGGTACCCGAGGGGGTGCGCGGCAATGCCCGGGATGCACAACCGGTGTACGATGCCGACCCGCTCAATCTCTTTCTGGTGGTGGAAGGGGGCGACCATCATGTGACGGTGCTGGACGGTGACAGGCTGGAGCCCATTACCCGTTTCAAGAGCCGCTTTGCCCTGCATGGCGGGCCCAAGTTCTCCCCCGATGGCCGTTTTGTCTACTTTGCTTCCCGGGATGGCTGGATCAGCAAGTACGACATGTACCGGCTGGAAATGGTGGCCGAGGTGCGTGCCGGCATCAATACCCGCAATGCGGCTGTCTCGGCCGATGGCCGTTATGTGCTGGTGGGCAACTACCTGCCGCACAGCCTGGTGCTGCTGGATGCCTCCGATCTCAGCCTGATTCGCTATATTCCGGTGGAGGATGATTTCGGCAACAGCTCCCGGGTCAGCGCGGTCTACAGCGCGCCGCCCAGGGAAAGTTTCGTCATCGCCCTGAAAGACCTGAAGGAAATCTGGGAGCTGTACACCGCTGACAACCCGCCCAAAGTGTTTCATGGGCTGGTTCATGACTATCACATGGCCGAGGGGCTGGCGGAAAAGGGGCCTTTCCCCATCCGCAAGATCGCCCTGGAAGATTATCTGGACGACTTTTTCTTCAATCAGGCCTATACCCAGGTCATTGGCGCATCCCGCAGTGGGCGGCAGGGCCAGGTCATCAGCCTGGTGACCGGCGGCAAGATCGCCAACCTGGAGTTGCCGGGCATGCCGCACCTGGGTTCCGGCATCACCTGGAAATGGAAAGACACCACCCTGCTGGCCACACCGCATCTGAAAGAGGGCAAGCTCAGTTTCATCGACATGAAAACCTGGAAGACGGTCAAGGAACTGAAAACCCCCGGCCCCGGCTTTTTCCTGCGCAGCCACGAGAACAGCCCCTATGTCTGGGCGGATGTGTTCTTCGGCCCGCACCGTGACCAGATGCTGGTCATCGACAAGCAGACGCTGGAAATCGTCAAGACCCTGATCCCCGCGCCGGGCAAGACCTCGGCCCATGTGGAATTCACCCGTGACGGCAGCAAGGCGCTGGTGAGTATCTGGGACATGGACGGGGCCGTGGTGGTCTATGACGCCAAAACACTCAAGGAAATCAAGCGCCTGCCCATGGTCAAGCCGGTAGGCAAATACAATGTCTACAACAAGATCACCCGCTCGGAAGGCACCTCGCACTGAGCGGGTGATGGTTCCATCCCCGGTCTTGACCTACATCAAGGCCCCTTTTTTTCCCTGGCGTTGTAATGGCCGCGAGCGGGCCGGATGCGCCGGTGCGCCCTGATGATCATAACCACGATGGAGGTTGCCATGAGTGAAGTGTTTACCAAGAGCATGGCGAGGAACATCTACTACGGGGGTAGCGTGTTCTTCATCCTGCTGTTTCTGGCCCTCACCTTCGACACCATGGGCACACTGCCCAAGCAGGACAACCGCGCGGCCATCACCCCGCAGGTTGCCCTGGGCAAGAAGGTCTGGGAAGAGAATGATTGCATTGGCTGTCACACCCTGCTGGGTGAGGGTGCCTATTTCGCGCCGGAGCTGGGCAATGTCTACAAGCGTTTCGGTAATTCCACCGAAGCCATCAAGGCATTCATCAAGAGCCGGCCGGTCAATGGGGTGCCGGGCCGCCGCAGCATGCCGCAATTCAATCTGAGCGATGAAGAGCTGGAGGCCCTGGCCCAGTTCCTGAAATATTCATCGGAAATCAATACGCAAAACTGGCCACCCAATATTCAGGGTTAAGGAGAGGCAACAATGAAATATTCATCTCAAGCTGTGGCCAAGCTGTACTTCATGGCAGCCATTGGCCTGTTCGTGGGCCAGATTCTGTTTGGCCTGGTACTCGGGTTGCAGTATGTGATCGGGGATTTCCTCTTCCCGGCCATTCCCTTCAATGTGGCCCGCATGGTCCACACCAACCTGCTGATTGTCTGGCTGCTGTTCGGTTTCATGGGCGCCGCCTACTATCTGGTGCCGGAGGAGGCCGAGCGTGAGCTCTACAGCCCGAAACTGGCCGTGGCGCTATTCTGGATCTTCCTGGTGGCCGGCGCGCTGACCATTCTCGGTTACCTGCTGGTGCCCTATGCCGGCCTGGCCCAGATGACCGGCAACGATCTGCTGCCCACCATGGGGCGGGAATTCCTGGAACAGCCCACCATTACCAAGATTGGTATCGTCATCGTGGCCCTGGGCTTCCTGTTCAATGTGGGCATGACCATTCTCACCGGCCGCAAGACGGTGATCACCATGGTGCTGCTCACCGGCCTGACCGGCCTGGCGGTACTGTTCCTGTTCTCCTTCTACAACCCGGACAATCTGGTGCTGGACAAGTATTACTGGTGGTGGGTGGTTCACCTGTGGGTGGAAGGTGTCTGGGAGCTGATTCTCGGTTCCATCCTCGCCTTCGTGCTGATCAAGGTCACCGGCGTGGATCGTGAAGTCATCGAGAAATGGCTCTATGTCATCATCGCCATGACCCTGATCACCGGCATCATCGGTACCGGCCACCATTATTTCTGGATTGGCACGCCGGGCTACTGGCAGTGGCTGGGTTCGGTATTCTCCGCCCTTGAGCCCATTCCCTTCTTCATGATGACGGTGTTCGCCTTCAACATGGTCAACAAGCGCCGCCTGAACCACCCCAACAAGGCCGCGGTGCTCTGGGCCGAAGGCACGGCGGTGATGGCTTTCCTCGGTGCGGGTGTGTGGGGCTTCATGCACACGCTGGCACCGGTGAACTACTACACCCACGGCACCCAGATCACGGCCGCCCATGGCCACATGGCCTTCTACGGTGCCTATGTGATGATCGTGCTGACCATCATCTCCTACGCCTGGCCCATCATGCGGGGCGAGAAGGCCGCCAACAAGCGGGCGCAGGTGGTGGAGATGTGGGCTTTCTGGCTGATGACCGTCTCCATGGTGTTCATTACCCTGTTCCTCACCGGCGCGGGCGTGTTGCAGACCTGGCTGCAGCGCTATACCGACACGCCACTGCCGTTCATGGAAGTGCAGGCCAAGATCGCACCCTTCTACTGGATGCGTGAAGTGGCGGGCCTGGTGTTCATGATTGGTCTGGCACTGTATGTCTATTCCTTCTTCGCCAAGGGGGAATCATCCGGGGATGCAACGCCGGTCTAGTAGTCCGGCATCATCGAGTCACAGAGCCGGGCTTGCCCCGGCTCTGTGCCGTTTTGGAGTGTAGATACATGCAAACCGCGTCATCCCGCGCTCAACCACAATTGCCGGGAGATCTGGCCGTCTGGGTGCTGATTCTGGCCGAGCTGCTGGTCTTTGGCGTGTTCTTTCTGGCCTATGTGGCGGCCTTTCACAGCCATGAGGCCCTTTTCCGGGCCGGGCAGGCCACGCTGAGCATACCGGCTGCCACCTTCAACACCCTGGCATTGATTACCGCCAGTGCGCTGGTGGTACAGGCCATTAGCGCCTTGCAGGCCGGGCATGCTCGCAAGGCGGGCTGGTGGTTTGTTGGCGCGGCGGTGCTGGGCCTGCTGTTTCTGGTCAACAAGTGGCTGGAATTGCACCACCACATGCAGGCCGGCATTTCGCTGAGTACCAACCTGTTCTACATGT
>JALWTZ010000270.1 GCA_026993285.1 Lysobacterales bacterium
TGGCCAGGACAACCGGCATGATTCGCAGCCAATCCTGCTTGAAAGTGCCCGGACCATGCTCCGGAAACTCGCGCAGGAAGGAATCGCTGACATCCAGCACCTTGCCCTCGCGATCATAGATGGTGACATGCATGGGCGTGTTTTCCAGCAGGCCGCTGTACTGCGCAGCCATGTTCTGCAGCGGTCGTGCCAACTTGCGGCTGATCAGGAGCAACAAAAACAGGCCCGTAACAGCAATCAACAATCCAACTATCAGAATGGTATGCCGTACTGCAACCCGCTTGGCCACCAGATCATCCACGCGCAGACGCATCACCAGCAAACCATCGAACCGACGTTCAAAACCGGACTTGAAGGGCAGAACCAGTTCCTTGATCCAGTGCTGGCCTTCCTGCACAACCTGAATGGATGCACTGCCCGCACGCGCTTTCGCCTGCAGGTATTGCAACTGCTCGGGTGCAATGCGCAAATCCCGCAATTCCTGATTGCTGTGTGCCAGCACCTTGCCCTGATGACTGACCACATAGATGGATTCGATCTGCGGGTTGTCCCGAATCAACGCTTCAATCAAACGGCGCAGGTGATGCTTGCCGGCCTGACTGCTGCGCCCGACCGCGAGACTGACCAGATTGCCCATGGTGCGGACCATGCGATCTTCTTCCTGCTGCAGACTGCGCAGATTCAACCAATAGGCACTGGCCAGCACCAGCAAAATACTGCCAAGCAAAATGCTGCCATAGAGCCAGGCCAGCTGGACCGGCAGGCGCTTCAACAGCCGGGTGGAACGGTTTACAACCGAGGAATTACTCATCTGTTTGCAGGTTCAGTATCTTGATTTGATGGCTCCATGACGGTTTTCTGGACATCCAGGGCTTGGTAAAGGGAGCGGGTATTTCACCATACCATCCCTTGTAGCCTTCACGAGTCTGCAAGGTCACCGGGTAGGTGGGCACCTGATACAAAAGGCGGCCATGATCCCCATTCAGCCATTGGACAGCAGCCCGCACCGTCTGTTCGCCAATGACCGCGCACAGTTGGGCGCTATCCACCAGCAACAGGCCATTTTTACTCAGGCTGGCCACCTGTTCGGGATCTCCATCGACACTGGCCAGGCGGATATCCCGCCGTCCGGCCTTCTCCAGCTCACGGCGAAAGGCCAGCCCGGCGCCGTCATTGACGGAAAAAACCACATCCACACTGCCCGGCTGGGGATAATCCCTGAGCAGGGCTTTCGCTGCCTGGCGGCCGGAGACCGGCTCAATGGCCCGATAGGTATGCAACAGGGTATAGGCCTGCCCCAGATCTTCCAGGGCATCCAGAAAACCGTCCACCCGCAGCACGGTAGAGGAAACCAGTGGATATTCCAGCAACACCAGTCGCAGCACATGCTGGGAGGGGAAAAGATCGGCGACCACTTCACCAGCGAGATAACCGGCCTGATAGTTGTTGCTGGTCACCAGCCCCGCCAGCTGGCCACCCTCGATAAACTGGTCATAAGCCAATACCGGGATCTGTTTTCTGTTGGCCTGGCGCAGGGGCTCGGTGAGCGCGGCACTGTCAGCGGGCTGAGCAATCACCAGATCCGGTGTGGTTTTCAGGGCCTGGTAGAACTGTGCAATTTGCCGCTCCACCCCATCCGGGCCATCACCCGCCACATATTCGGTCAAGACAATGGTGCGCTGCCCGGAATGTTCACGGGCCTGCTGATTGAATCGCCTGACCTGGCGACGCAGGCCTTCGCGCATGGCCAGCTGCCCGGCAATGGTATCCGACCAGTAGAGCACGCTGATCTTCCAGGGTGGCTGTGCGGAAGATGCCGTCGCAAGACCCAGCAGGAGTACCCATACGACGATCCGGGTAAAACCGTGCAGGGGATGGAAGCCAATGCTCATCGAACCCGCTGCTCCATGTGCAACTGCAAACCTGCCTGCTCCACCTGAAGGCGCAGATCGAGCTGATCCAGTTTACGGCTATAGCGATCCAGCTGAACCAAGGCATCAGGGCGCAAGGACATGGCCTGCATCATCCCGCCCTGCCGACCCATGAGCGCGAAGATGCGCCGCAAGTCCTGCCGCATCCACAACAGCGTACCCGCAGGCTCGGGGTTCGCGGCCAGCCTGTGTTCCAGCGGCTGCTCCATGCCTTCACCCAGTGCCACGCCCAGTCCATCGTCCGAAACCGCCAGCCAGAGTGGTTGCTGGAAACGCCCCTGTGCCAGGGTACTGTGCAGGGGCCGGGCCTTGCCATCCGCCGGCCATTGATCTGCCGAAAGCGCGGGTTCCACCATGCTGGCCATGTTGAGCAGGATCTCGGGCTGTTCCATTTTCAACCAGAACATGGAACGGATGGTCTCCGGAGTCAGCATGGAGCCGTTGAAATCCAGGGAAGCACCCAAGCCCCTTACCTTGCGTACCAGCCCGGGCAGCGGCTTGTGCGCCAATTGATACCGCAGCCGGTCCAGGGCCTGATAGGAAGGCTTCAGCCATTCACAGCCACGGGGCACGGGTGCATCCTGCTGCAAGAACCCCTGCACACCTTCATGAAAGGCTTGCAGGTTCAGGGCCAGTTGCAACTCGATCAATCCTTCTGCCTCACCGGGGGCGACAAAGCGGGAAACCGCAGCCTGAAGAGGCCGTGCGATGGCTGGAGACAATTGCAACAGGCCATCAACCGTCCGGTTGCCGGCGGCATCATCCACCTGGCTGAAAACCAGGCCAGGGAAAAGATCCAGCCATTGCTGCAGATCCGCCTGGCATTCAGCAGAGCGGGCCTTTTCGGGGATTTCCAGAATCCGCCGCCAGTTCTGATGCAGCGTATCCTCCTTTTGCAACAAATCCTTGAACAGGCGGCCGGTATCCAGCCAGCCGGCCACCCGACTGAATCCCTGTTGCCGGTAGGATTGGGGCAAGGCCGCCAATGCTGCCTTGCGCACATCCTCATTCAACAGTGCATCGCCACCGAGCAGCCGCTCCAGCACGGCCTGCTCCTGTCCGACCGGGAACCAGGCCAGCAACAACTGCTGTGCATGCACCAGCCAGATCAACTCCGTTTCCGGCCCCTTGTTGCGGTAGAAGGGCACCCCGGAGAAAGTGGCCCCATCCCAGCTTTCACCCGCCTCCTGCTGCGCCTGTTTCAGCGCCTCTGCAAAGGCCGGGCCGTCCGCCAGTTCCAGCTGCAACAGCGGCAAGCCATTGCGCCATGACCACAGGCCCCGGGCCTTGTCAGCCAGCCCCAGTACCGAAAGCGTGCCGGCCTGCTGATGCTGCTGCAGCCTTTTCAGCAATGCCCGCAGGGGTTTGCCGGTGCGCACGGGCAGATCACCTCGCGCCATCTGCTCGTCCAGCCCCTGAATCAGCAGGCGGAATTCGTCCTCATCGCGCAAAAACAGGGCTGCATCGGAACGCAATTCCATGAACGCGGCCAGATCTGCGAGCTGGCCCACCTTCGAGCCCTGTGTTTCCGCCCGCTGGTCATCCGAACAACCGGCCAACAGGAGAAGCAGGAGACACCCTGCATGTATCAGCCGCTTGCCGAACCCAACAGACATACTCATCCCCTGCTCGATAATCAATCCGGTCATCATAACCGATCAACAGAAATGCGGTAAGTATACAAATTCGTAAACCGGGCTTGTTCCTGCCCGGCAAAACCGGCACACTCGGTGGCCACAAGCTCAGGAGCAATAGTCATGATCAAGAAAGTATTGTTGGTATTGGGCAGTCTGGTCCTGCTGCTTATTGCGGGCGGCTATCTGCTGCCACAGGAAGTCCGTGTGGAGCGCAGTGTTCAGATCGAACAGACACCCGAAAGGATTTTCAGCATTCTCAACAACATGCAGCGCTTCAACGAATGGTCTCCCTGGCATGATCTGGACCCCGACACACGCTATGAATTCTTTGGGCCGGAGCAAGGGCCCGGTGCCGGCATGCGCTGGCATTCGGACAAGCCGGAAGTCGGCTCAGGCGCACAGATCATCACCACATCCCAGCCTTTTTCACGGGTGGAACTGGAGCTGGATTTTGGCCCGGAAGGCAAAGCCACGGCGGCCTATGTCATCCGCCCGGTGGAAGGGGGGGCACAGGTGTCGTGGATCATGCACAGCCGTTTTGGCAACAACCCGGCGGAACGCTACATCGGCCTGGTACTGGACGATCTGGTCGGCCCGGATTTCGAAAAGGGGCTGAAACAACTCAAGGAACTGGCGGAAGGCAGGCGTTAAACCGAAACGCATTCATTCATCCGCCGCAGCCAGCGCCCGGCGCAATGCGCGTGCAAAATCCACCGCCCTGGGGTGATCACCATGCACACAAAGGCTGTGTATCCCCAGCTCGTCCCGCAACCGCCTTGCCTGCATGACTGCCTGTTCCGGCTCGTGCAGCAGGGCTTGCGGGTGTGAACGTGGCAACAACCGGCCCTGCTCATCATAGCCCCGATCGGCAAAACCCTCGTGGATCACGGTTCCACCCCCAGCCTCCACCAGCCGGGCCAGTTCACCACCGGGCAAGCTCATCCAGGCCAGAGAAGGATCCAACTGCCAGCCAGCCTCCAGCAGCCATTCGGCCAGGCGCGGATCAGCCACGCTCTGGTTGTACAAGGCACCATGCGGCTTGATATAACCGATACGGCCACCCTGCCGCTCCACCTCCCGGGCCAGTCGCTCCAGCTGAACCAGCACCTGGGTTTTCAGCACCTTCTCGGGCAAGGCCAAAGGGCGCCGGCCAAAATGTTCAGGATCATCATAGCCGGGGTGGGCGCCGATGCTGCAGCCCTGCTCCAGTGCCAGTGAAACCGCCCTGGCCATGGTGCGGGCATCGCCCGCATGGGCGCCACAGGCAATATTGGCCTGATCCAGCCAGGGCATGAGGGCTGCGTCATCGCCACAGCCTTCGCCCACATCCGCATTCAACCACACGGTCTTGTTCATCCATCTGCCTCTGCAAACAATCGCTGCCAATGGCGCAGCCAGCCATCACGAACCGCAAGGGCCTTTCGGGGTGAAACCGCCTCGAAACGGACCGGCTGGCCAGGACGAGCCTGTGCCAGTTTCCACAAGTCCCACTCCAGTACAACCGCCAGTTCCGGATAGCCACCGGTAGTCTGCGCATCCGCCTGCAGCACCATGGGCAGGCCGGAAGGTGGTACCTGTATCGTACCGGGCAACACCATGCGCGAGGGCAGATGAATTTCCGGTACAGGCAAGGGTTCACCCTGCAACAGCGTGGCCATGCGCCCACTGCCGGAAGCCACCTGCCAGGAGGCGGTCAGCAATGCTTTCCAGGCAGCCTGCCCCAGGCACTCGCATGCCGGGCCGGGCAACACACGCACACCAAGGTCATTCTCCGGCAGGCGCAGGCCGCGGCTGCGCACCTCGCCCTGCCGCACTTCCACGGGCAGGCGATCACCCGCCTGCAACGCCCGGCCCTGCCAACCGCCCAGGCCGGCAAAGAGATCCGTGGATACACTGCCCAGCACCGGCCTGGCCTGAAAACCACCCGCTACCGCCAGATAGGCAAACAGGCCCGCTCGCAGGCCTTTCAGCTTCAGCGTATCACCTGTCTGCAGCACAATGGGCCAGCCCGGCCAGCAAGGCCGGTCATTGCGCAGGATGCGCGGCAACCCACCGGCTACCGCCACAGTCACCGGTTTCAGCGCACGCAGCTCCAGCAGCCCTTGCGCCACCTCCAGTACCGGCGCATCCGGCGGATTGCCCACCAGCCAGTTGACATGGAACTGTGCCGGACGATCCATGGTGCCCGCCCGAGCCAGCCCCCAGTGGCGAAAGCCACAACGACCGGCATCCTGCAGTGTAGTCAACGGTCCGGCCTGCATGACTTCCAGCGTACTCATGCACCGGCCTCCGGCACAAGGCGTACACGGTCACCGGGCAACAGCAGGGCTGGTGGTTGCTTGTCGGGATCAAACAGACGAACACCGGTACTGCCCAGCAGATGCCATCCACCAGGGCTGGAGAACGGATAAATGGCCACGAAGGCCCCGGCCATGGCCAGGGTGCCAGCCGGCACCCGTTCACGCGGGTGTGTGCGTCTTGGCAGCTGCAGCTTGCCCGGCAAGCCACGCATGTAGGGAAAGCCGGGCTGGAAACCGGTAAACCAGACGCGGTATTCCACCGCGGCCAGCTGTTCAACCAACTCAACGGGCTGTAGCCGGCAGCGTTCGGCCACTTCCGGCAGGTCCGGCCCGTCAAAAACCACCGGAATGCGGTGCAGGCACCCGGTTTCCTCCGGGTGAGCCACGGCTGCAAAAGTCTGGCGCAACTGTCGTGGCCAGTGGCCTTCTGGGTCCGGCTCATGTAACAAGAGCCCCAGGGAACCGTCCCCCACCACCACCTCCTGCACCGCCGGGTGGGCACGCAACTGCTCGGCCATGGCCAGCAGGCGGCGCTGTTCAGGCCAGCTGCCCTCCTCACTCACTTGCAGCAACCAGCCGCGTTCGTGCAGGGGGTGAATTTCCACGGTGGCGCACTTTTTCTTCTCCATGCACAAAAACTAACATATCATCAGCCACTTGCCTGCCTCTCCCAAAATATCCTTGGACAGCCCTGCCAGCCTTCCCGTAAAATTCGGCAAGTTTGCCTGCGGAAAAGTGGGCGGTTCCGGCTTCCAAGAGGTGTTTCGTGCAACATACTGCAATTCTGGTGCTGGCTGACGGCAGTGTATTCCGCGGCCTCTCCCTTGGCGCGCCCGGTGTTCGGGTGGGCGAAGTGGTTTTCAATACGGCCATGACTGGCTATCAGGAGATTCTCACCGACCCTTCCTATTGCCGGCAGATGGTCACCCTGACCTATCCCCACATCGGCAATACCGGCTGCAATACGCTGGATGAAGAGTCCGATGACATTCACGCAGAAGCCCTGATTATTCGTGACCTGCCCGAGCGGCACAGCAATTTCCGCGCGGAAGAAAGCCTGCAGGACTATCTGCGCCGCAATGATGTCTGCGGCATCTGTGAGATCGATACCCGCCGGCTGACCCGGATCCTGCGTGACAAGGGCTCGCAAAACGGCTGCCTGATGGCTGGTGGGGAACTGGACGAAGCCCGTGCCCTGGAACTGGCTCGAGGTTTTCCGGGCCTCTCCGGTATGGATCTGGCACAGGAAGTGACCTGCACCCAGGCCCACGAGTGGACGGAAGGCAGCTGGCAACTGGAAGACAACGCGCACAGTCACCCGGAAACCGGTCGTTTTCATGTGGTGGCCTATGATTTCGGCATCAAGCGCAATATCCTCCGCCTGCTGGCCGACCGGGGTTGCCGCATTACCGTGGTACCCGCCACCACCTCCGCCGAGGACGTGCTGGCCCTTGAGCCGGACGGCGTGTTTCTTTCCAACGGCCCCGGCGACCCGGAACCCTGTGACTACGCCATTGACGCCATCCGCACGCTACTGGAGAAAGACCTGCCCATTTTTGGCATCTGCCTGGGCCATCAGTTGCTGTCTCTGGCCTGCGGCGCACAAACGGAAAAGATGAAATTCGGCCATCACGGGGCCAATCACCCGGTACAGGATCTGGCCAGCGGGCAGGTGATGATTTCCAGCCAGAACCACGGTTTTGCCGTGGCGGAAGCCAGCCTGCCGACTGTGCTGGAACCCACCCACCGTTCCCTGTTCGATGGCAGCCTGCAAGGCATTCGCCACCGGGAAAAACCGGCCTACGGTTTTCAGGGCCACCCGGAAGCCAGCCCCGGCCCGCACGATGTGCAGCCGGTATTCGACCCTTTCATTCAAGCCATGCAAGCGAGGAGCTGATTCCATGCCTTTGACCCACCACCCGCTGGTTGCCGAATTTCCTGAACACAAGGATCGCATTCATCAACTGAAGATGAATGACCGCCATTTCCATCGACTGATGGAGGCGTATGAAGCCCTGGACAAGGAAATCTTTCGTCACGAAGACGGTGAACAGCCCATGGAGGATGCCGCGCTGGAAGCCCTGAAGAAAAAACGCCTGGCATTGAAAGACGAGCTGTACCAGATCATTCAGAAAAACTGAGCCCATGCCCAAGAGAACCGACATACAATCCATTCTGGTCATCGGTGCCGGCCCCATCGTCATCGGCCAGGCCTGTGAATTCGACTACTCCGGTGCCCAGGCCTGCAAGGCCCTGCGCGAGGAAGGCTACCGGGTGATTCTGGTGAATTCCAACCCGGCCACCATCATGACCGACCCGGAAACCGCCGACAGTGTCTACATCGAGCCCATCCACTGGGAAGTGGTGGCCAGCATCATTGAGAAGGAGCGCCCGGATGCGGTACTGCCCACCATGGGCGGGCAGACCGCGCTGAACTGCGCCCTGGACCTGGCCGCCAACGGCGTGCTGGAACGCTACGGCGTGGAAATGCTGGGTGCTTCCCGCGAGGCCATCGACATGGCCGAAGACCGCGACCAGTTCCGCAAGGCCATGGCCGAAATCGGCCTGGCCACCCCCAGCGCCTGTATCGCCCACAGCCTGGAAGAGGCCCTGGCCTGCCAGAAAAAGGTCGGTTTCCCCACCATCATCCGCCCTTCCTTCACCCTGGGCGGTTCCGGCGGCGGCATTGCCTACAACAGGGAAGAATTCATCGAAATCTGCGAACGGGGGCTGGATCTTTCCCCCACCAACGAGCTGCTCATCGAGGAATCGGTGCTGGGCTGGAAGGAATTCGAGATGGAAGTGGTGCGCGACCGCAAGGACAACTGCATCATCGTCTGCTCCATCGAGAACCTCGACCCCATGGGCGTGCACACCGGTGATTCCATCACCGTGGCCCCGGCCCAGACGCTGACGGACAAGGAATACCAGCTGCTGCGTGATGCCTCCATCGCCGTGCTGCGCAAGATCGGCGTGGAAACCGGCGGCTCCAATGTGCAGTTCGCCATCAATCCGGACGATGGCCGGGTCATCGTCATCGAGATGAACCCGCGGGTTTCCCGCTCCTCGGCCCTGGCCTCCAAGGCCACCGGCTTCCCCATTGCCAAGGTGGCCGCCAAGCTGGCCATCGGCTATACCCTGGACGAGTTGCAGAACGAAATCACCGGTGGCGCCACCCCCGCCTCTTTCGAGCCGGCCATCGACTATGTGGTCACCAAGATTCCCCGCTTCGCCTTCGAGAAATTCCCCCGCGCTGATTCGCGCCTGACCACGCAGATGAAATCCGTGGGCGAGGCCATGGCCATGGGCCGCACCTTCAAGGAATCCCTGCAAAAGGCCCTGCGCAGCCTGGAAACCGGCCTGACCGGCCTGAACGAGCGCATGGAAAGCTATGAAGGGGAAGAGGCCAAATCCACCTTCAAGCGGGAACTGCAGGAACCCGGCCCGGAGCGCATCCTCTACCTGGCCGAGGCTTTCCGTGCCGGCATGCCTCTGGAACAGGTGTTCGAATACACCCATGTGGACCCCTGGTTCCTGGCCCAGATCGAAAGCCTGGTGCGGGAAGAGCAAACCATACGCGAGCAGGGCCTGGAAGCCCTGAGCCCCGAACGCATGCGCCAGCTCAAGCGCATGGGCTTTTCCGACGCCCGCCTGGCGGAGCTGGTGGGCACCGACGAGAAGGCCCTGCGCCTGCTGCGCCATGCCTTCGGCATTCGCCCGGTGTACAAGCGGGTGGATACCTGCGCGGCGGAATTTGCCTCCAACACCGCCTACATGTATTCCACCTATGAAGAGGAATGCGAGGCCGAACCCAGCCAGCGGCGCAAGATCATGGTGCTGGGTGGCGGGCCCAACCGCATCGGCCAGGGCATCGAATTCGACTACTGCTGCGTACACGCCGCCCAGGCCTGTCGTGAAGACGGATTCGAAACCATCATGGTCAACTGCAACCCGGAAACCGTCTCCACCGACTACGACACCTCCGACCGGCTCTATTTCGAACCGCTGACCCTGGAGGATGTACTGGAAATCGTCGAAGTGGAACAACCGGAAGGCGTCATCGTCCAGTACGGCGGCCAGACCCCGCTGAAACTGGCCCGCGCGCTGGAAGAAGCCGGCGTGCCCATCATCGGCACCAGCCCCGAATCCATCGACCTGGCCGAAGACCGCGAGCGCTTCCAGCAGATGCTGCACGAGCTGAACCTGCGCCAGCCGGACAACCGCACGGCCACCGACCCCAAGGAAGCCCTGGCCCTGGCACGGGAAATCGGCTATCCACTGGTGGTGCGCCCCTCCTATGTACTCGGCGGGCGGGCCATGGAAATCGTCTACGGCGAGAAAGACCTGGAACGCTACATGCGCGATGCCGTACAGGTTTCCAACGACTCACCGGTGCTGCTGGACCGCTTCCTCGACCACGCCCAGGAAGTGGACGTGGATGCCATCTGTGATGGCAAGGATGTCTGGATTGGCGGCATCATGGAACACATCGAGGAAGCCGGCGTGCACTCCGGTGATTCCTCCTGCTGTCTGCCGCCCTTCTCCCTCACTGAACGCATGCAGGAAGAACTGCGCCGGCAGGTGCGGCAGATGGCGCTGAAGCTGGGCGTGGTGGGCCTGATGAATACCCAGTTTGCCATCCAGGGCAAGGACATCTTCGTGCTGGAAGTCAATCCGCGCGCCTCGCGCACCGTACCCTTTGTCTCCAAGGCCACCGGCATTCCCATGGCCCGGGTCGCCGCCCGCTGCATGGCTGGAAAATCCCTGAAAGAACAAGGCATCAGTGCCGAGCTGAACCCGCCCTACTACTCGGTGAAGGAACCGGTATTCCCCTTCGTCAAGTTCCCCGGAGTCGACCCGCTGCTGGGGCCGGAAATGCGCTCCACCGGCGAAGTCATGGGCACCGGCCGCACCTTTGGCGAAGCCTTCGCCCGCGCCCAGCTGGCCGCCGGCGTGGCCATGCCGCAGGTGGGGCAGGCCTTTATCAGCATTCGCGATGCCGACAAGGAACGCATCATCCCGCTGGCCCGCGACCTGCACCGGCGCGGCTTCCGCCTGGTGGGTACCCGCGGCACCTGCCGGGCCATTGAAGCCGCCGGCATTCCGTGTAAACTGGTGAACAAGGTGACCGAAGGCCGCCCCCATATCGTTGACCTGATCATCAACGGCGAGATTGATTTCATCATCAATACCACCGAGGGTCGCCAGGCCATCGAAGACAGCTACTCCATCCGCCGGGAAGCCCTGCAGCACAAGGTGAACTACTCCACCACCATCTCGGGTGCGCGCGCAACCCTGCAAGCCATGGACCACCAGCATTTTGAGCAGGTCTTCAGCCTGAAAACCCTGCACGAGGAATTTGCCGCATGAGCCAACGCACGCCCCTGACCGCTACCGGCGCCGAGCGCCTGCGCAAGGAACTGGAACAACTGAAATCCGTGGAACGCCCTCGGGTGATCAACGCCATTGCCGAAGCCCGCGCCCACGGCGACCTGAAGGAAAATGCCGAATACCACGCGGCACGGGAAGAACAGGGCTTTATCGAAGGGCGCATCCGCGAACTGGAAGGCGCCCTGTCCAACTCGCAGATCATCGACATCAGCAAGCTCAACCCCGGTAAAAAAATCGTTTTCGGGGCCACGGTGGAGCTTTATGACATCGACGCCGAGGAAGAAATCACCTACCAGATCGTCGGTGATCTGGAAGCCGACATCAGCGCCAACCGCATTTCCATCCTCTCTCCCATCGCCCGTGCCCTGATCGGCAAGGAAGAAGGGGACGAAATCGAATTCCAGGCGCCCAACGGCACCCGCAACTACGAGATCCTTTCCGTCCGCTACGAATAAATAGCGCTCAGTCGCCTTCCCCTTGCGGAGGTGTCACCCCCTGCCCGGCCGGTGCCGGCGGGGGCTGGCCGCCAAACAGCCGGCCAATACCGCGAAAAACGGCCTTGATTCCGCGCCAGAGCTTGGGCAACAGCCAGACCATCAGGGCCACGCTGACAACCACAACCGCCACAACCACCCACGGATGGGCAAAGATGGCCCAGACCGTGCCCACGGCCACCGCATCCTCGGTGACCGAAGCTGTCCAGTTGCTCAAAGGTTCCGGTGAAGTGTTGATCAGCGCCCGGCCACCGGCCTTGGTCAGATGCGTACCGGCCGCCAGCGTGCCACCCAGGGCCATGGCCACCGCCTGCCACTCCGGCCCCATGCTCTCTACCGCGCCACCGGCCAGCATGGCGCCGGCAGGCACGCGGATAAAAGTATGCACGCTGTCCCACAGGCTGTCGAACAGCGGAATCTTGTCGGCAAAAAACTCGGCCAGGTACATGAAGCCGGTGGCCGCCAGCATCCAGCTGCCTTCCAGCCATTCCAGCTCCGTCGGTAAATCCACATACCCCAGCCGGCCCATCACCCCCAGGCCAAAGGCCACCGCGTAGGCATTAATACCACTGGCCCAGGAACTGCCCAGCGCCAGTGCCAACATTTGCAATTTATCCATCCATCATGCCCCAAGCCTTCGGTCAGCGAACAAGGTATGTCTTTTACCGTCACTCATCAAGCACTTGGCTATAATAATCCAATCCTTTCCATACTGGATCTCCCATGCAGCATGTGTTCGTTCCTGCCCGCCCACCGGGCTGGGAAGCCCCGCAACCCGCACCGGCCTGGCAACGCTGGCTGATGGGGGACAGCCGCTGGCATCTGCCACAGGATCATCCGGCCATACACCAGCCAGAACACTGGCTGCTTGCCCATCCAGCCCATTTTGAGGCCGATCTGAACTGCCTGCGGCTCAATGCCATCCAGCAAGCACCGCTGGATAAAGCCACGCGGACAGCCCTGCAATCGCTGTTGCTTGCAGAGCTGGCCGACGAAATCCAGACCATCGAAACCCGTGAATCCATCCTGCTGTTACGCCTGACCCGCCCGGACAACACTGCCTATTTCCCATTGGGCGAGGTCTTGGGCGAGGATCTGTCGCAATGCATGCCCCAGGGTCCACAAGCCCTGCAACGGGCACAACAGATCAACGCCCTGCAAATGGCCTGCCATGGCAAGGGGCTGACCGCTCAGGGTATCACCGGCCTCTGGTTTTCCCGCCCGACCCCGATACCGCCCGAACTGCCCCGGCCCACCCGTATCCTGGGCCATGGCCCGGCCCGTGCCTGGGCCGATGCCCTGCAATGTTCCTGGCAAGAGCGCGGCCCGATGGCGAACAATGACTGGCTCTGGCAAGAACACCTGCCCGGAAACTGGCCGGCAGCCAGCCGGCTGGCCCGCTGGCTGGGGCGCAGTGTGCATGTACATGCCGGTTTGCATCATTACTGGCCGCACCGGTTGCGCCGACCATGATCATGGGGCTGGGAGAATTCTTTTCCATCGCCTGTGCGGTGGTCTGGGCCGTCGCCGTGGTGCTGTTCCGCCGCAACAGCCATCAACTGGGGCCTTTCGAAACCAATCTGGTGAAAAACGGGCTGGCCTTTGTGCTCCTGCTGGGCACCATCCCCTTCACCAGCGGCCTGCACTGGCCCGAGCTGAGCCGTGAGCAGGTCTGGCTCAGCCTGATCTCGGGCGCCATCGGCATCGCGGTGGCCGATGTGCTTTATCTCTACACCCTGCGCCAGATCGGCGCCAGCCGTACGGCCATCATCGCCAGCCTGTACAGCCCCTTTGTCGTGGCAGGTTCTTTCCTTTTTCTGGGAGAACGATTGAATGCCTGGCAGATGGCCGGTTTCGTACTGGTCCTTTGCGGCATTCTGCTGGCTACCTGGCACAAGCCGCAAACGCGCACCGATCGCAAGCACTATCTGCTGGGCGTGGCCGCCGGTGCCAGCTCCATCCTGATGATGGCCGCGGCGGTCATCATGCTCAAACGCACCCTGGAAGAAGCGGATTTTTTCTGGGTGGTCACCCTGCGCCTGGCCGGCGCCCTGATGCTGACCGCCCTGCCGTTATGCTATCTGCCTTTTCTGCGCAGGGTCTGGCGCAATCTGCGCCAGTTTCGCCAATGGAAGTCCCTGCTGCTGGCCAGCTTTCTCGGCACCTACCTGGCCATGGTGCTGTGGCTGGCCGGCTATCGCTATACCAGCGCCTCCGTGGCCGCCATTCTCAATGAAACCGCCTCCATTTTTATCGTGCTGCTGGCCTGGCTCTTCCTGCGTGAACCATTGACCCCGGCCAAGGGTTTCGGTGTTATCATCACCACCACCGGCGTGGCGCTGCTCATTGCCCTGGGCGGGCCGTCCTGAAGCCATCGTTATTCAAACAAGGGGACCAGGGGCTGACATGACACACACACTGACCGAAGAAACCGTGGAACAGATTCGCGGCCATTTCAACGACTTCGATACCGACCAAAACGGGTTTATTGACCTGGAAGAGTTTGAAAAGCTGCTGCACATTCTGGCCCCCGATGCCGATGAAGAAGAAGTACAGCGCGGTTTCGAAACCATCGACACCAACCATGACGGGCATATTGATTTCAATGAGTTCATCACGTGGTGGCGGTTAAACTGGTTTGTTTTTTGAGCGGCTTTTTGGGCGGCTTGTTTTCCGTATCTCTGCGTTGCACGGGCTGCCTCACTCGGTCACGTACTTTTTTGTACGCTCCCTCGCGATCCAGCCCGCGCGCCTTGATCTACGAAAAACCGCTCGCCCAAAATTTTAGATGGCTTGTTATCCGTATCTCTGCATTGTACGGGCTACCTCACTTGGTCACGTACTTTTTTGTACGCTCCCTCGCGATCCAGCCCGCGCGCCTTGATCTACGAAAAACCACTCGCCCAAAACCACTGCTTGTAACTGACCGTCGTAGGGTGGAACAGGCTTAGCCGTATTCCACCATAGTGCATGGAGTCACCCCAATCCCGGTGCAATACGCTGCGCTATTGCACCCTGCGGCACTCCACATGGTCAGATCTACCCGCATCGCTGGCTCGGATTCTACGCCTCCCCAAGAACCGACTGTTATGCGGCACGCAATTACGGGATAATGGCCGATTACCCGTGAGGATGAACCATGGCCAGCGCAGCGCCGCTTTTCAGCTACCGAAAATACTGGGCCGCCCGTTTCGGCACGGCACCCTTTCTGCCCATGAGCCGGGCGGAGATGGACGAACTGGGCTGGGACAGCTGCGACATCATTCTGGTCACCGGCGATGCCTATATCGACCACCCCAGTTTCGGCATGGCGCTGATTGGCCGGCTGCTGGAAGCCCAGGGCTTTCGCGTGGGCATCATCGCCCAACCGGACTGGAAGGATGTGGAAGCCTTTCGCGTGCTGGGCAAGCCCAACCTGTTTTTCGGGGTGACCGCCGGCAACATGGATTCCATGGTCAACCATTACACCTCCGACCGGCGCATTCGCAGCAACGACGCCTACACACCCAACGCCGAAGCCGGCAAGCGGCCCGACCGGGCAGTGGTGGTCTACAGCCAGATGCTGCGCCGGGCCTGGAAGCAAGTGCCCATTCTCATCGGCAGCATCGAGGCCAGCCTGCGGCGGATTGCCCAGTACGATTACTGGTCCGACAAGGTGCGCCGTTCGGTGCTGCCCGATTCCAAGGCCGACCTGCTGCTGTTCGGCAATGCCGAACGGGCCATCGTGGAGGTGGCCCACCGGCTGGCCCGGGGCGAGGCCATCGAGACCATACGCGATGTGCGCGGCACCGCCTTCATGACCCGCGAACTGCCGGCTGAGCGGCCACTGGTGGATTCCACCCAACTGGACCAGCCCGGCCCCATCGACCCGCACCCCGACCCCTATGCCAGCCAGTCGCCGCAAAACTGCGGTGAGGTCAGCAAAAGCCTGGAACCGGCCACCCGCCCGGTGGCCACGCCAGCCAACCGTCGAGAGCAGATCGTGCTGCTGCCCGCCTTCGAACAGGTGAAGGACGACCCGGTGCTCTATGCACACGCCTCGCGGGTTTTCCACCTGGAAACCAACCCCGGCAACGCGCGGGCACTGGCGCAAAAACATGGCGACCGTTATGTCTTTCTCAACCCGCCCCCGGAACCGTTGAGCACCAGGGAGCTGGACCGCATCTACGAACTGCCCTACGCCCGCGCGCCACACCCGGCCTATGGCGATGCGCGCATTCCCGCCTGGGAGATGATTCGCTTTTCGGTGAACATCATGCGCGGCTGCTTTGGCGGCTGCACCTTCTGCTCCATCACCGAGCACGAGGGGCGCATCATCCAGAGCCGTTCCCAGGCCTCCATCCGCCGCGAGGTGGAAGCCATCCGTGACCAGACCCAGGGCTTTACCGGGGTCATCTCCGATCTGGGCGGACCCACGGCCAACATGTGGCAACTACGCTGCAAGAGCAAGGCCATTGAATCCTCCTGCCGCCGGCTTTCCTGTGTCTACCCAGGCATCTGCAAGAACCTGCTCACCGACCAGACCCCGCTGATTCATCTGTACCGGGAAATCCGCAATCTGCCGGGTATCAAGCGGGTCTTCATCGCCTCCGGCCTGCGCTACGACCTGGCGGTGGAAACCCCGGAATATGTGCGTGAGCTGGTCACTCATCATGTGGGCGGCTATCTGAAAATCGCCCCGGAACACACCGAGCAGGGCCCCTTGAGCAAGATGATGAAACCGGGCATCGGCACCTACGACCGTTTCAAGCAAATGTTCGAGCAATACTCGCGGGAAGCCGGCAAGGAACAATACCTGATTCCCTATTTCATTTCCGCCCATCCCGGCACCAGCGACGAGGACATGCTCAACCTGGCCCTGTGGCTGAAGAAAAACAACTTTCGCCCCGATCAGGTACAGGCCTTTCTGCCCACGCCCATGGCGCTGGCCTCCACCATGTATCACAGCGGCCTGAACCCGCTGAAAAACCTCAATAAGGTACAGGAGCCGGTACCCACCGTGCGCAAGGCGCGCCAGCGGCGGCTGCACAAGGCCTTTCTGCGCTACCACGCGCCGGAAAACTGGCCCCTGCTGCGCGAGGCGCTCAAGCGCATGGGTCGGGCCGATCTCATCGGCAACGGCAAGCGGCATCTGGTACCGGCCTGGCAGCCGGGAGGCCAACCATCTGCCAGCCGCACACCCGGAAAACAACACCACAAGCAAGCCGCGCGCATGACAGGCAGAAAACGCGCTACCAACCCTCGCAGACGAGCCAAAACATAGACTCGGCCATTCACCACAAAAAACCCCGGCCGAGCCGGGGTTTTTACAGTATGCCACTGTTGGAACTCAGGCCTGATTCGATTCCGATTTCTCCTTGATCAGATCATCCAGGATACCAATCAGGTTCTGGCTGTAGTCCTCTACATGGAAGATGGCCTTGCGTACTGCTTCTCTACCATGCGCAAGATTCAGCCACTCCGGTTCCCGCAATGCCTCGATCAGCTGATAGGCCCCCGCGTGTACCTCCTTGTGCGGTTCGTTGATACGGGAGAAGGACGGCATGGGTTTCAGATCATCCAGATAGCCGGTCAGGATGCGTTGACCAAAGCTGCAGTGCTCGTGATCCACGGCAATCATCTTGGCCTCGGTGGAATCCGGCCCGGTTTCGATGGCGCGGTGGGCCCGCTGCACATAAAGGATGTGATCGATCTTGGCCAAAGTCAGATCACTGAGTACCCGGCTGTGATTGACCCGCTGCTTGCTCTGGTTGGCACTTTGCGCAAAAGCGCCGAAGGAAGTGGCAAATCGCTTGAGCACCTGTACCGATTCCTGGGCATCCTGATCCGCCTTTTCCGAAGCATCGGCCACCTGCCGGGTTACCTGCAGCAACTGGTTGACATTCTCGCCAATCTGCTCGGTCTGCTGCTTGGTATTTTCCGCCAGGCTGCGTACCTCGTCAGCCACCACGGCAAAACCGCGGCCATGCTCACCTGCCCGGGCCGCCTCAATGGCCGCGTTCAGTGCAAGCATATTGGTCTGGTCGGCAATGCCGGTAATCACTTCGGCCATATTGGCAATAGTCTGCGAGCTTTGCTCCAGTTCCAGTGCCTGTTCCTTGACATGGGAGATCACGGCCGATAACGATTGCACCCGCTGGTCCACGCCCTGCACCGCTTCCTGGTTTTTCAGTGCTTCACCTGCCATTTCCGATGAGATCTGGTCCACTTCGCCCATTTCGGTGGAGATGAATTTCAAATTATCTTGCAGTCCCCGCAGACTGCCCAGGAGGTTCTCGGTTTTTTTCACCCCCATTTCTGCAAACAGCTTGTCCTTGTGCTGCTGGAGAATATTGGAATGGAAAGCATCGGTGGCATGAAACAACTCATCCATGCCCGAGCGGAACATACCTTTCAGCCCTGCTGGCAAGGGCTTGCGCCACATCACCCCGGTTCGGGACATGTTCATGGAACGCAAGGCCTCGCGCATAAAGGCCTCGAACTGATCCAAAGCATCATTCAAAGCCCAGCCATGTGCGGCCAGCGGAGATTTATTGT